>CAWZYW010000277.1:0-4277 GCA_963966255.1 uncultured Salinispira sp.
ACATAGCTGGCAGCCGCCGCAGCCGAGGAAAACAGCAGTTCATCCAGCAGAGGGATGACGTCCCGAATCACGAATGACAGAAAAAAGAAGCTGGCAAAAAAGACCCCCGCCGATATCAGGAACCGGGGGATGAAGTATTTCTCAGCCAGCCATTCCTTTATCTGGGTGTCGATAATGTTGTACAGCTCCCCGCGGATCAGCTCCCGGGCGTCGGCCTCGGGCTCCATCCCATACCGGCCCTCCAGGGTCAGTTCTCCCTCGGAACGAAGCAGGCTGCGATCTTCCGGATCAAATGGCTGGACGATAATCGGGACGTATCGTGAATCGACGATGTGGAATATAATCTGTTTATCTTTTTTCATAGCTCGGGAAATAAGCTAATCATTTCCGGCTTGTTAAACAAGCGCGCATATTTTTCCGCAGTCATGCCCAGCTGATCGCTGACGGTCAGATCAGCTCCGGCTTCTATGATCCGCCTGGCGCATTCGGCGTGCCCGTCCCCGACGGCCATCATCAGGGCGGTCTGTCCGCTCTTGCTTTGAACATCGGTATCTGCTCCGGCGGACAGGAGCAGGCTGGCCATTTCGTCAAGCCCCAGGGCTGCCGCGTCCATGAGCGGCGTGTTTCCCCGATCCCCGCTGATGGTGTTCGGATCGGCCCCGGCTTCCAGGAGCATGGTCACCATTTCGCCGTGGCCGTTGCGGACCGCGTGATTCAACAGCGATATTCCCCCGGAATCGAGGCTGTCCACCGGATAGCCGATGGCCAGGTAAAGTTCCACCACGTCCTGCTCATCCGCGATGCAGGCCGCCGCCAGCGCATCATCATTCAGGCCGTAACCCCGGCCGATCAGTTCCTCACGGGAATCGTCGATCATCTGGTAGTTTTCATACTCTTCCAGGTCTTCAATCAAGCGGTTGATCAGGGAGTGTTCATTGACAAATCGACGCACCGGCGAAAAGCAGCCCGGCATATCGATCGGCTTGTCGGAGTAAAAGTACAGGGTTCGCTCTGCGCCGCTGCTGTACCCGTAGATAAACGGCAGCCAGCGGGATTTCCTGATCTGCCGGTCCAGCAGCATCACAATATGCGAAAAACGGCCGAGCTGAAAGCGCAGCTCATTGCCGTCAAGTTCTTCCCACTGGGTTCCGATTTCCAGTCCCTGTATTCGATCCACGCCTTCGGCCAGGGTCTGAAGCAGGGCGTTACCCCGTTCGGACGAGCTTGCGAGAAATATCACTCCTACCCTGACATCAGCCGGCCTTTCGGTCACCTTTATCTCCCATACTGCCTATAGTATAGAACGAATCGGAAAAATACGTACTCTTGCTATATCGGCGGCTCAGGGGAAAAAGGTTAATGCAGTGAATGCTGTAGGCTCCCAGCTCCTGGCGGACGATGCCGTAGACCAGGAAGACCATGGAGCTGTCCAGCACCTCGATAAGCTGCTGGTAGGCATCGGGAAAAAAGACCGTTTCGTACAGGCCGTACTCATCTTCGAAACTGATAAAAGACATGGCCTGGCGGGTTCTGGTGTACACCTCCTTGCCGCTGACCATCAATCCTGTGATGTATACCTTGCGGTCGAGCCAGTCGGCGACCTGCCGGGAATCGATATGGGGCGAGAATCCCTCCTGGCGAACCAGCCGCCGGCTTCGCTCGCGGAAGATCGATATGGGATGAACGCTCAGAAACAGGCCGAGGATCTCCGCCTCGTCCCTGATCTTCTGCGCCGCAGAGTAATCCCCGATATCCGGCGGGGCGGGGCTCATGTCGAACAGGTCGCCGGATGTCGCCGGCGGCGTCACACCGGCATCTTCCCGGGCTGCCGGCCGGTCCATGACCGTCGCCGCCGACCGGCGCAGGGAGCCCAGGATCCAGAACATGGCCGGGCGGCTGATAAACGGATCGCAGCTGTCCAGGGCCCCCGAGCGGATCAGGGCCCGTATCTGGAGGATGTTGGGACGGATGCGGTGGAAGAAATCGGTGAAACTGGTGAAGGGCCCTCCCCGCTGCCGCTGGGCCAGGATGCGCTCCATGGTGGACCCCGCCAGGCCGGAGATCTGGGCCAGCCCGGCCCGCAGGGGCGTACCCGGCTGGTCGTATTCGATTGCATACTCGATGCGCCCCCGGTTCACGTCGGGCAGGAGCACCCGGTGGCCCAGGCGCCGGGCGGCGTTGACGTAGGTCTGCCGGGAATAGTACCCCCCGGCGTTGTTGATCACCGCCGTGTAGAACTCCAGGGGATAGTGGCGCTTGATCCAGGCCAGCTTGTAGGACACCAGGGCGTAGGACGCCGAATGGGGCTTGCAGAAGGAGTAGCCCTCGAAGGAGCGGATCATGTCCCACAGTTCCTCCAGGGCCTGTGCCCGTCCTCCCCGGGCCAGCCCGCCGTCGACAAAGCGCTTCCTCCAGGAATCGAGCTTGAGGTCCCGGTCCTTGCGGCTGAGAACCTTCCGGAGCTGATCCGCCTCCGCGGGATCGAATCCGCTTACCGCGATGGCCACCCGGGATACGTCTTCCTGATACACCATGATGCCCCGGGTTTCGGCCAGGACCTCCTCGGCCCGGGGATCCACCGGCTGCCATGAGCCGCCGTGGAGCCGCCGCACGAACTCGTTGATGTAGCGGTTGGCCGCAGGCCTGATGATGGAGCTGGCGATGACCAGATGGGGATAATCGCCGGTGCGCATTTTCTGCAGGAGCTGGCGGGTGGCCGGGCTCTCCACGTAGAAGATGCCCAGGGTGTCTCCCGATTCGATGAAGCGGCGGGTTTCCGGGTCCTCCAGGGGATTGAGATTCTCCCAGCTCAGCGACCGGCCGCGGTGGGCATTGATCATGGCGATGCAGTCCCGCAGCACCCCGAGGCTGCGGTTCCCCAGGATATCGATCTTGACCAGGCCGGCGTCCTCGGTGGCGTCTTTTTCCCAGGCGATCACCGGCCAGCCCAGGGGGGATATCTGGCTGTGGGTCCACTCGCTCAAGGGCCCCGGGGGGATGACCACCCCGCCGGGGGGGGTGCCCAGGAACCGGGGGATGCCCCGGATCCCCACGGCTTCCCGACGCAGCCATTCGGGGAGCCGCTGGCCCTGCCCCAGCTTCCAGAGCCTGATAAAACGGGAGATCTCCTCCTCGTCGATGCCCATGGCCTTTGCGGGCTCCCGGATTGACGACCGGGGACCGAAGGTCACGTGATCGGCCACCATGGCCGCCCGGCCCGGGTAGGTCTCGAACACGTAGCGGAGGGTGTCGGCCCGTTCGTCCCATGGGAAGTCCACGTCGATGTCCGGCGGATCGCTGCGTCCCATATTGAGGAAGCGCTCGAAGAAGAGGTTGTACTTCAGCGGATCCACGTGGGTGATGCCCAGGCAGTAACTGACGATGCTGGCCGCCGAGGATCCCCGGCCGCAGGTCCGGGGGGTGTGGGAAACGATGTCGTTGACCACCAGGAAGTAGCTGGCGAAGCCCTTGGCCCGGATGATGTCCAGCTCGTAGGCCAGCCGGCGGCGCACGTCGGGCCTCAGGGTCCCGTATCGGCGGATGGCCCCGGCGGCGCAGAGCCGCTGGAGCTCTTCGAAGGCCTGATCGTCGCCCAGGCCCCGGAAGGCCGGGAACACGTAGCCGCCGGAAATCAGGAAGCTCCCGTCCAGGCTCGCGGCCAGTTCGGCGGACCGGCGGCGCTCACGGTGGAACACCGCGAAATGCTTCGCCGCCTCCCCGTCGCCGCTGATCCGCTGCTCCTCCGGGGTTTTATCCGCAGCCGGAAGCTGGCGGACCGTGACGCAGAGGTCGATGGCCCGCAACAAGTCGATGCGCCGGCGCTCGGTTTCCGTCCTCCAGCTGCCCCAGACCGCTGCCAGCGCTTCTATGCCCAGCTCCCCGGCCAGGGCCCGGGCCCGGCGGGCCGGTACGCCGTCGTAGATGCCGACGAATACATGGCCCGCGGCGTAGCCCGTTCCGGCCAGCTGCTCCATACGCTGCATGAGCCGGCGTATCGCCGGAGCCGAATAGGCGCTTGCGCGCATCTCGCCTGGTGCGGCTCCGGCGGATGCGGCGCAGGCGGAAGCGGTCCCGACTGACGCCGCCCCGGCATCGCCGGGCAGAACGAAGTACAGTTCGTCAAGCTCCTGGGCCGGATGCGCCCCTTCGGCGATAAGATCCAGCAGGCATTCCAGATTATCCAGCAGCCCCGGATCCCGTCGCGGGCATTCGCCGGCATCGGGGCGGTCTATGAAGGTCACCAGACGGTTCAGGGCGGAAAAACCCCGCCGGGCCGC
>CAWZYW010000278.1:0-4275 GCA_963966255.1 uncultured Salinispira sp.
GGTCTCGGAGATGTGTATAAGAGCCAGATACTTCACGAGTTGATGTTTTCTGAATCAGGCGAAAATCTTTGCGATTTCCTTCTTGTACATCTCGTAGACCACATGGCGTTTTACTTCCTGCTTGCCCGAGAGCTCTTTCCCGATCTCGAAGGGACCGGGGATAATACCGAAGCGGGCGATACGCTCCCAGTTTTTGAAACCGTTTTTCGCGCTGACCGCTTCGGCGATTTCGCTCTTGAACAGATCGTGGACTTCCGGCCCTTGGATAAAGGTCTGGTAATCACCCACTTCGAGGCCCTGTTCTTTCGCCCAGAGCTTGAGATTTTCCTCATCGGGAACGATGAGGGCCCCGAGAAACTTCTGGTCCTGACCGAGGGCCACCACCTGACCGATGTACATGCTCTCGCGCATTTTGTCTTCCATGGGCAGGGGTTCGACGTTCTCGCCGCCGAGAAGGACAATGGTGTCCTTGGCCCTGCCGAGGATTCGAATTTCACCCCGTCTGCCGAGCATGGACAGGTCGCCGGTATTGAGCCACCCGTCCTTGTCCATCATTTTTTCAGTGAATTCATCCCGCTTGTAATAGCCCTTCATGACATTGGTACCCCGGACGAACAAAACCCCTTTTTCTCCCGCAGGCAGTACTTTACCTTCTTCATCCCGGACTTCGACCTCGCAGCAGTCCAGCTTGGAACCGATTGATCCGGTGATTGGCTTCCACTGGGTCCGAACGGAAATTACCGGGGCGGTTTCGGTCAGGCCGTATCCTTCAAGCAGCAGAATTCCCACCGCGGAGAAGAATTTGTCCACGCCGCTGGGAAGGGCGCCGCCGCCGCTGATGCCCGCCATGAAGCGGGTGCCCAGCTTGGCTTTGATTTTCTTGAATACCAGTATATTTCCCAGCAGATAGCCGGGGAGGAAGAATAGCATGGGCAGGATTCCCAGGAGGATATCCAGGATTCGCACCCGCGGTTTGAAGGTGGGAAGCAGCCCCATCACCATATTGTAGAAGTACCGGTAGAGTTTTCCGATGCCCAGAAAGAAGAAAAACAGTCCCTTCTTCACCTTGCTGCCGGCATTCACGCTCTTGATGACGCCCAGGCGCACAGCTTCCCAGATCCGGGGAACCGATGCCATCCAGGTCGGATTGATCTTCTGGAAATCGGCCAGCATGATTTTTCCCACAGGTTTTGAATAGGCCAATGAGCAGCCGTAGCATACCGCGATATACTGCATGACCCGTTCGAAGGAGTGCCAGACCGGCAACACCGCCAGCCAGATATCGCCCACACCGATGCGGATCTTGGTGTCGATCAGGTCGACCTGGGCCATGTAATTTTCATGGCTGAGCTGAACGCCCTTGGGTTCGCCGGTGGTTCCCGACGTGAATATGATGGTCGCCAGGTCTTCCCGGCTCCCTTTGGCAATTTCGTCCCGGACGAAGTTGTCTTTTCCCGCCAGAAATTTTTCTCCTGCGGCGGTAACATCCTGATACCGGTGGATTTTAATGCCCGCAGGAGCCTTGACTGATGCAGGGTCGAAGTCCTGATCAAGCACGATTATCGTCTTGATGGTTTTGACCTGATCTTTCACGGACAGGATTTTCTCCACCTGGGAGCTGTTCTCGGCGAAACATACTTGCACTTCGGTGAAACCCAGTATAAACGCGATTTCCTCGGGCATGGAATCGTTGCCCCGGGGTACGTCAGCGGCCCCCAGGCTCATAGTCGCCATATCCGCTACTAGCCATTCTTTGCGGTTCTCGGAAATGAGGCCCACCAGGTCGCCCCGCTTCACGCCCAGGGAAGCCAGTCCTCCCGCCATCTTTTCGACTTCAGAAAAGAGCTGTGCATAGGTAATCGGCTGAAATTCACCGGATTCGTCCTTGCTGTATTGGACCGCTTGTGAAGGCAGTCGATCGACGAATTCCAGAAAGGTCTGCGTCAGGTTTTTACTCATACTTACCACCAATGATTAAAGTTATTCTCTCCTCATAGTATCATGCTTGAGAAAAACCGACCATATATAATTGATTGCCGTTCAGGAATTATGGACTTGCCCAGGGATCCAGAAGCACTTTTCCCCTGGTTTCACTGCGGATCAGCCGCTGCCACGCGTCATTTGCCGCTTCCAGTGGAAAAACCTGGTCTATGATCGGTCGAATCCGCCGGTCTGCGCAGAAGTTGATAAGCACCGGAAGATCCTCCCGGTACCAGCGGTTCTGTTTTTCCGGATCGATGAGGAACAGTCTGCCCCTTCCCCGGGCCGTCGGTGAAAAAAAGCCCAGCGAATTCCAGACCAGGGAAGTCATCCGGGAAAAATCTCCACGGTGATAATGTTCCAGAAACCCGAAAACCACCACGGTCCCCCGTTTCTTCAGAAGCATGCGACTGCTTCGCGCGCTGGAAAATCCCCGGGTCTCGAATACCGCGTCAAGGCCTTCGGTCTCGCTGGAGCGGATGACGGCGTAGGGATCCTCGGCCTCACGGTTTATGGGAATCCCTCCCAGCTCCTCCACCAGGTCCAGCTTGCCGGGGCTGGCGCTGCCGTACGCCCGAATTCCGAACAGCCTGGCCAGCTGGAGCAGGGCGGTTCCCACCCCGCCAGCGGCGGATTGAATCAGAATAGCCGGGGGAGGCTCCCCAGCAAGGCTGAGTCTGGGAAGGCCGGCGATGCGGAACATCATCTGCCAGGCGGTGAGGTAGTTCAGATTGACAGCGCAGCCTTCGTCATCGCCGACCTCCTGCGGGAGGGGGACAACCAGAGAGGCCGGCAGGCAGATATAACGGGCATATCCCCCGGTGGTGGAAAATGCGCTGACCCTCTGCCCGGTGGTCAAACCGGACTCATCACCGGCTTCCTCCACGACTCCCGCAAGATCATATCCGGGAACCCAGGGGTATGACCTGATTGGAATTGCCGTGTCGGTGGAGCGGATAATGTCTCCGAATGCCACCCCGCAGCGGGTGATCCTGATCAGCACCTCATGGGCTTCAGGAGCCGGCTTCACGAGTTCGACGGGTTCCAGGATTCCCTGTGAGTCGGGTGAGGTTCGGGCCATTGCCAGATACGTCGGTATAGACGGGTTCATAGAATATCAGTATAGTGGGGCACCCTGGAAAATGCCTCCCCGGCAAGGCGGGAAAACCGGGATCACAGGAAGGAATATCGTGAACAGCAGCCAACGCAATTACCTGCGCAAGCAGGCCCATACTCTCAAACCGGTGGTCATGATCGGACAACAGGGGCTCAGCGAAGCTCTGGTGAACGCCGCCGTTCAGGCTCTGGCCTCCCATGAGCTGATAAAGGTGAAATTCCAGGATTTCAAGGACAGCAAACGGTCTTTGGCCGAAGAACTGGCCACCCGCAGCGATTCGCAGGTCGTAGCCATAATCGGGAACATATTAATCCTGTTCCGTCCTGCCGATGATCCTGCTGAGCGCCGTTACCGCCTGCCTGAATAGGCCGGCATCAGGCTTCGGAGCGCATCCGCCGGACTTCGTCGGCAATGCGCTTTAATCCTTCTTCGACCACCGAATCTTCCTGACCGAAGTTGATGCGCACGCATTGGTTACCATGTTCCCATGGTTCATCCAGTCCATAGACGAAGTATTTCCCCGGCACGATGATAACCTGCCGCGCTTTCAGGCGTTGATAGAGTTCTGAGGTATCCACCGACCCGTCCTCGAACCAAAGCCACAGGAATAGGGCACCGCCGCTTTCGTGAATGCGATAGGGGATGCCCTCGAAGAACTGATGGATCAGCTGCTGGGCCCTGCGCGATTTCTCCTGATAAAACGGGCGAACCACGTCCCGGCTCAGGCTCAGGATTTCTCCGCTGTCGATGAGGGGGCGGGTAATCATTTGTCCGAGGGTATTGTTGGCCAGGCTCATGATCGCGTTCACCGCGGTAATCGCCTGAACGATTTCTTCCCTGGCGATGATGATTCCCGTCCGGGTTGAGGGCAGGCCGATCTTCGAAAGGCTCATGCCGAGGATGATGTTCTCGTTCCAGATGGGCGTCGCTTCCTTGAAGATGATGTGCGGGAAGGGCGTGCCGTAGGCGTTATCTATGAGCAGGGGGATCCGTTTCTCCCGCGCCATTTCATCGAGCCGCCGAATTTCTTCATCACTGAGCACATTGCCGGTGGGATTGGTCGGCCGGGACACGCAAATGGCGGAGATGTCTTCGCCCACTTTGATGGCCTCAAAATCCACGTGATATTTAAAGTAGTGATCGCCGATCCGTTCGATTTTCGGCCTGACCGCCGTAAA
>CAWZYW010000279.1:0-4267 GCA_963966255.1 uncultured Salinispira sp.
GCGGTTATCGCATATACGGCGAGCCCGATGTTCAGCGACTGCACCTCATTCGAAAATTGCAGGCCGGGGGATTGAGTCTGAAGGAGATCCGGGCCTGCATGGAAGCGAAAATCGACCGATCCATACTCAGGAGGCGACTGGAAAAGCTGGACAGGGAAATTGAAGTGAAACAGAAATCCCGGAATCTGCTTCTGGGACTTCTGGGTGAACGGCCCCTGAACGAATGGCATAGCTCTTTAAATGCGCTGGCACCAGAGGCGCACGTAAAGTGGCTCATCGCGCAGGGTTTCAGCGAGAAAGACGCGCTGAGATTACAATGGTTATCTAAAGATATGAACGAACACGAAACGTATATGGCTGACTTTCTTAATATTTTCAAGCCCCTGGATCGATGGGGGCCGGGAGGCAGTGAAGATACCCTCAAAGCCCTGTCGGGCTTACCGGTTAAACCCCAATCCATTCTGGAAATCGGGTGCGGAAACGGCGTATCAACGCGTTTGCTGGCGGAACATAGCGGGGCTTCCATCACCGCAGTGGACAATGAATCGGGTGCCATCGAGACGCTGACACTGAAGCTCAAAGATGAAAACCTCGATGACCGGGTGCGGTGCATCTGCGCCAGCATGACGGATCTGCCTTTCGAACTTGAATCCTTCGAAGTAATCTGGGCAGAAGGATGCGCATATATCATGGGGGTCGCCCGGGCTCTTGAGGAGTGGAAATCCTATCTTACCGACAGGGGTTATCTGGTTTTCAGCGATCTGGTCTGGCTCACCGAACATCCCTCCGCCGAAACATTGGATTTCTGGCGGGATGAATACCCGGATATTTCAACCCCTTCGGTCCGGGAAAAACAGATCGCCGATGCCGGGTATTCCCTGCTCAGCAGCTTCACCCTCAGCAGCAGCGCATGGGCAAACTACCTCGACCCCCTGGCCGAACGGCTGCGGGAGCTCGAAGGGGATTCTCGGGACCCAATCGCCGAATCAGCTGCCTTCTCGGATGTCAAAAGGGAACTGGAGATATATGAACGCTACCTCGGAAAAGAGTTCGGATATATGTTTTTCATACTTCAGAAAAATTGAGCTGCAAATGACTTTCCCGCCCGGAACAAAACCCGGGCCGGGAAATGACATTGGGATTATCGAACCTGGGAGCTGAACGCGAAAGCCCAGAACTGACCAGATAACAGAAAATAAAGTTAATTGATCTCAAGATTTTTTCATACTACAATAGTCCAGAGAGTGTGAGATTATGGAGAAAAGAAGGCCGTCCAGCGATCCATTCGCATCTGATTACCTGACGAGGTTTATGAAGAAATTTCTCGGCGAGCGGCATACCGATCCGTTTCGCATCTTTCTCCTTGCGACTCTGGTGTTCTGGGGTCCCCTGCCGATCCTCAACTTTCTCGATCGCTGATGGTTGGGGCTGACGGATTTCAACATGCTGCAGGATTATGCTTCCTACGGCCAGTATATAATCGGGATTCCGCTGCTGATCATCGCCCGTGATTTATTGAATCGCGAATGGACCACCATTCACGATACCATAATGCATTCCAATCTCCTGTGACCGGAGGACGGAAAGTCCTTCGATGCATACTTCAGCTCCCTGAAGAAAGGCATGAAGCGACGGGGATTCACCGCATTGACCCTCGTGCTCAGTCTTTCCATGGGTATCCTCTGGTTCGAGCTGGGCAGGCAACGGTAATCCAGTACTGCGCAGTTTTATCCAGTCAGCGGATCTGAATGGAAAAACCATATACCTTTTCACACTACAGGCCGACCCCTCCCGGTCATCCGCCGAATCAGCGCTATCCTCGCTGAACGAACTGATAAAAAAACATGGCGGTATCGTCGCAGGCGTACAAAGCTTTCATGGAGCGCCTCCGGGCAAACGCGCCGAAAGCGAGTACCTGCAGCAGCAGATAGATGACTGGGACCTGCTCAACTCCTGACCAAAGGCTTTCGGCGATCATGTGCGCCAGAACCGGACACGACCGTTAGCCAGACAAGCTGTAGTGATTTCGCCCGGCAAAGCAGTCATATCGATGAATTTATGCGATGCCTGTTTTACTATTCAGCATATCCGCTATTAGCGCTATCCTGTTCATATGAACAAAGCACTGTCCATCCTGGAAAGTCCCGGTTCGCTGCTGGCCGGAGTTGCACTGATCACCCTGTTCCTCGTTATTATTCTGCCGGATCAATCGGCAAAGGCCCGGGAATACACGCCTGAGGACGCCGCCTTCGACACGGCGTTTTTAACTCCACCGGCTGATGTCTATGGCAAGGCGGAGCTCTATTCGGCCGACGGGCGCAGGAGTTACATTCGGGCCCGATGGACCTTCGACCTGGTTTTTCCGCTGAGTTACGGGTTCTTCTGTCTCACTGCACTGGCATTTATCTGCAGGGTCCTGTTCGGCGGCAGGTTCCGCTGGGTGCTTATTGCTCCACTTGCCGGAGTTCTTTTTGATCTTGCGGAAAACAGTTTCGTAACCGCGGTTTTGCTCACCACCGATACCCCCTCCACGGTACTTGCATGGGGCGTGAGTCTCAGCACGTTGCTGAAGTGGGTGTTTGTGAACATCAGCTTTATTGCAGCATTGATAGGGCTGAGCGCAGCAGTGATTGTGCTGATTATCCGGAAAGCCCGGGGCAGCAGTATCGGCAACTGAACAGCCCGGGTAATCCTAGTTAAACATGTGAAGCTCAACTTCCCGCTGCTTTCTGAACTGGCGGGTATAGAGCTGATAATAGTGCCCCTTCTGCTGCAACAGCTCGCGGTGGCTCCCCTGCTCTTTTATGGCGCCGTTTTCAATGACCAGTATCCGGTCGGCGTTGCGGATGGTTGAAAGTCGGTGGGCAATGACAAAACCGGTGGAATCGGCAAGGAGGCGGTTCATTCCTTTCTGTATCAGCTCTTCGGAGAGGGTATCGATGGAACTGGTGGCTTCATCCATAATGATAATATCGGGTCTGGCAAGGATGGCCCGCGCCAGGGATATCAGTTGTTTCTGTCCGACTGAGAGCAGGGTCCCCTCCTCACCGACCTGTTCCTGATAGCCGTTCTCAAGTCCGGTGATAAAATCGTGGGCATGGGCGAGTCTGGCAGCTTCGATAACATCTTCATCGCTGGCGTCCAGCCGTCCGTAGCGGATATTGTCCATGATGTTGCCGGAGAACAGATGCGGGGTCTGAAGCACCACTCCGAGTTTTGACTGAAGGGATTGCTGGGTGTATTCGGTATAATCCCGGCCTCCGATGAGGATCTGCCCGGTTCGGGGCTCATAGAAACGGCAGACCAGGTTCACAATAGTCGATTTTCCACCGCCGGTGGGACCGACCAGGGCAATGGTCTTGCCGGGTCGTACGGGGAGGTTGAAGTTCCTGAGTACAGGATTCTCCGCCTCATAATAAAAATTCACGTCGCGGAATTCTATTTCTCCATTCAGCCTTTCTGCATGCGCGGCGGCCTCGGCATCGATAATGTCGGGGCGGGTGTCCATGAGAGAAAAGACCCGCTCCGCGCTGGCCACAGCCTGCTGCATTTCACCGTACACCCGGGCGAGGTCCTGGACCGGCCACATCATAAACGTGATATAGCTGATAAAGGCCTGTATCCCCCCTATAGTGAACAGTCCCAATTCGAACTGGAGTCCGCCGAACCAGAGAACTGCACCAAATGCGGCAGCGGTGAGGAGCTGGACGATGGGCAGGAAAATAGCTGACAGCCAGATTGCCCGGTAGCTTGCGCCGTACATATCGTCGGTGAGTTCACTGAACTGGCTCAGGTTCTTCTTCTCCCTCACCATGGCTTTGATAATTTTGACACCTGTAATGTTCTCGTTGTAGGCACCGGTAATTTTCGAATTGATCGACCGGACCTTTCTGAACTCGCCGATGATGTACTTCTGGAAACGCATGGCAATTCCCAGGAGTATGGGGAGCGCAACGACCACAATCATCGCCAGTTTCCAGTTGATGATAAACATAAAGACCAGCGCCGAGGTGATATTGGTGACCGCCCAGACAAGATCCAGCAGGTTCCAGGTTACAAGATCCGAGACCCGCTGAATATCAGAGGTGAGGCGGGAGATGATCCATCCCACCGGTGTCTTGTCGAAATAGGAGAAGGAAAGGTCCTGGAGGTGATTAAAGAGCTTCCGGCGCAGATCATACTGAAGCTGCTCGCCGAGCCGTCCGGCCGAATAGATAAAGCCGAAAACGGTTCCCGCAAGGACGATGTGTAGCAGGCCGTACTTAAT
>CAWZYW010000280.1:0-4257 GCA_963966255.1 uncultured Salinispira sp.
CGCCGCTCAGGGTGAAGGTGATGGGAGCGGCGGTTGGAGGCCCGTTGGTCGCCTTTCGGTACAGCACTTCCTCCGGGCCGGGAATCGTCGAGAGCTCGACGCGGACTTCTTCGATAATTTCATCGATGGAACGGGTCCGACCCTCGCCAGCCTCGGTGAGGTCCACATTGATCTGAGCCACGTTCGAGCTGTTGCTCACTGAGGTCTGGCCACTGAGGGAGCCTCCGGTGCTCAGGATCGAGAGCACCTCGCCATCGCCGACCCGAGGGAGCAAACGCTGCTCAAAGCGGGCCAGAACTTCATCGGTGCGATCGATGCTGGTACCCCTGGGCATGGTGATATCGATGGTGAAATAGGTAAAATCCTCGGCGGCGAACAGGTCCTGTCCCAGGAAGGGTATCAGTGCGAAACTGCCGATGGCGATAACCAGCGCCGCGATGAGCACCAGGCCCCGGCGCGGATAGAGCTTCGCAAATATCCCGTCGAATCGGATCCGGATGGCGTTAAACCATTGTCCGGGTTCCCGCCTGGCTTTACCGTTCTTCCGCTTCTCCTTGCCCCAGTCGGCGAAATGGCTGGGAAGAAAGTACAGGGCTTCTCCGGTGCTGGCGATAAGGGCAATGGCGACGGTCAGCGGAATAACCCGAAGGAAGCGCCCGATGGTGCCCGGGATGATCATCAGTGGCAGGAAGGCGGCGACGGTGGTTCCCGTGGCGGCTATCACCGGCCAAACCACTTGATTCGTGCCCACGATGGCCGCGTCATGCCGGCTGAGTCCCTGCTGCTGCATTCGGTATGAGTTTTCGATAATAACGATGGCATGGTCGACGATGAGACCCAGCACCAGAACCAGGCCGAAGAGCGTATTGGTGTTCAAGGTCTCGCCGAGAAGTTCGAGGACGATGAAAGTCAGGGCGAAGGTCACCGGAATGCCCAATGCGGTCATCAGCGCGTTGCGGACCCCGATGAACAGTGCGAGAATCAGCACCAGCAGTCCCAGGCCCATTACCGCGTTGCTGGTGAGCACCGACAGGCTGTCTTTGATTTGAACCGTCGAATCGTTCAGAAGCGTCACGGTCATGCCCGCCGGCAGCTCGGCCTCGTCGAGGAAGGACTGAATGCCCGATACTACGTCGATGGAAGAGCCTCCCGGCACCTTGGTGACCCGCAGGGCAACCGAGGTATCGCCGTTGAGCCGGTTGATGCCCGAGTCAGGGTCGAAACCGTCTATTACCTGCGCCACATCCCGCAGGCGGACCACCGCCGAGTCACCGTTTCCGCGGCGGACGATCACGTCGTTGAAATCTTCGATTCCCTCAATGGTCGACAGGGTCCGAAGCAGAAACTCACTGCCCTCGGTGCTCAGGGTACCGCCGGGAACCGTGGTATTGCGGTCCTGCACGGCCTGAAGTATCTCGGTGGTGCTCAAGCCGAGAGCGGCCATTCGTTCAGGGCTGAGGTTCAGGATAATTTCCCGCTCCCTCAATCCAACGATATCTGCAGATGAGACATCGCTGATTCCGAGAATCTCGTCCTGGAAGTTCAGGGCGGTGTTGCGAAGCAGCGGATAGGGAACATCCCCGGACAGTACCACCTCGATAACCGGGGCGAAGTCCGCAGAAGAAAAATCATCCACCACGGGATTGAGAACCCCGTCGGGAAGATCAACCCTATTGAAGCGGGTCTGGGCATCCTGGAACAGGGTGTCGAACTTCTGCTGGCTTATGCCGTCGTCGAATTCAACCCGGACGACAGACAGGCCTTCGCTGGTGGTGGATGAAATACCGCTGAGACTGTCGATTCCCTGGAACTCATTTTCAATCGGGATGGTGACGCTGCTTTCCAAATCCTCGGCGGAAACGCCGGGATACGGCACTATGATGTTCACCCAGTAAAACGGCACTTCAGCGAACTGTTCCTGGGGGAGCCGAAGCATGCTGAAGGCCCCCAGGGCGATGACGGTCACCATCAGGATATTCACCAGTACTGGATTTTTTACACTGAGGGCGCCGATTCCCCGGTTCTGCTCGGGACTGATGTTCAAGAGTTTTTTCATGACTGTTCCTTGCTTACGCTAAGCCGCCGGGGCTTAATTCCGGGCGATTTCGTTATCGCCCGGGGCGATTTTATCTCCGTCCTGGATACGGCTGAGCCCGCTGGTCAGAACCCGCCGTCCGGAAAGCTGCACCTCAGGATCAAGGGGAAGTACCGCTGCCAGTTCACCGTAGTTGTCCAATACCTGAACCGGAATCCGCCGGGCGATCTCGCCATCAGCGATAAAGAGATCCGCCCGGTCTTCATTGAGGATCAGCGAAGAGAGGGGCACCAGGTCACGCAAGGGTTCGAGATCACTTTCAATACTCACCCTGGCACTCATGCCCGCCTTTATCGCCTGGGGATCCGGATTGTCGAAATCGACGATCACCCGCCAGCTTCCGGTGCGTTGATCGCTGCCCGCCGCCACCGCGCTGACAATTCCCAGGGCTTCGATGGTTCCCCGGGGACTGGTGATGCGAATTGCGGCCGGGAGGTTCTCTTCCACCAGGAAAATCTGGTCCTGACCCAATGACAATTCGATGCGAAGGCGCGAAAGGTCAACCACCCGTGCTATCTGCTGACCGCTGGCAACCAGGTCGCCGGGTATCAGGTTATCCGCTTTTTCGGCGATACGACCGTCGATCGGGCTGGTAATGCTTGTGTATGCCAGGGAATCCCGGGCCTGCTCAACCTGAGCTGCCAGTCCGTCCACCCGGGCCTGGATCTGGTTCAACTGATTCAGGGAAAGCGAGCCAAGCTCGTACAGGTTCTTCTGGGATTCAAGATCGGCCAGGGCGCTCTGGTACTCGCCGCTGAGCTGGAGCCAGGTCAAACGGGCAACCCGGTCATCCAGGGTCACCAGGGCGTCGTCAGAAGAAATTTCCTGACCCAGCTCGAATTGAACCGATTCGATGACTCCGTTGGTGAACGGCCGAATAATCACTTCCTGGATACCCTGGATGATGCCGCTGCCTTCGATACTGCTTCTGAGCCGGCCTCTGCTGACCTGAGCCGTTTCTACGGCGATACCCTGCTGATCATCCTCTTCCAGGAGACTGGCACCGAGCTGTACGTTATTTTCGCCTGGATCAGCGTCAGCGGAACAGGAAACAAAGACAAAAATCATCAGTATGCCGATGGCCAGAATCGCTTTCGATCCCCTGCTTCGATTTGATTTCACCTGGTTTCCGCGTGTAATTCGTGTATCCATAAATATCCATCCTGTGTAAATTCCTGATGTGAAGAAGATATCTATATCACATTACGTAATCAAGTGAAATAACTAAAGGATTGCATTATATTTTTATTTCTTATTGTGATTTATTGAACTTTCTTGAACAAGATTCAACACTCTTTACTTGACAGCATCGCCGCTATGCTTTAGGTTGCAGGTGATACAGTAGTATAGGTATCGCGATATCGGTAGTACACTGTCACATCTGCCTTTTTAACGCACGTTGAACCGGCACTGTCCTTGTAGTTTCCATATCTGCAATTCCCTATCCTTGTATTAATACTCTATGAGGAGGCATTTTATGGAAAAAGGTACCGTAAAATGGTTTAACGAAAGTAAAGGCTTCGGCTTTATCAGCAAGGAAGATGGCGAGGATATCTTCGTACATCACACCGGCATTGTTGCCGACGGGTTCCGGACCCTGCGCGAAGGCGCAGCGGTAGAGTTCACCGTTGAGCAGAGTGACAAAGGCCCCCGGGCCGTATCGGTGCGCGAACTGTAATACCGAAGTGTATTCGTTCGAACCTTAAACAACAGAAAGGGATCGGCCTCGGCCGATCCCTTTTTTTTATGCCCCGCTCACTCTCCCTTCCGTTCGGCGGAGTCATCATGATTCAGGGCTCGAGGATGGGAAAACAGAAAAGAAATAAATAGAAGGCCAAGGGCTGTCAGCAGATAGGGTGGTATCACTTCCAGGCCGAAATACCGGGCCAATACGCCGGCTATCGACGGCACCGCGGCTGCTCCGAGGCCTGCCGCAGAAATCTGCATACCGATGGTATTGGCCTGATGACGCAGCCCCACCCGGTTATGGGTATCGGAAACCAGTCCGGGAAAAATCGGGGCGATGGCAAAGCCCGTCAACGCAATTCCGGCTACGCTGGGCACCGGCCCCAGATTGAGCATCAGCAGCAGGGCTCCCGCCGCTGCCAAAGCGATGCTGAAGATGATCAGAGGTTTCACCCGGATTTTGGCCGCGTACAGAC
>CAWZYW010000281.1:0-4257 GCA_963966255.1 uncultured Salinispira sp.
GATCCGGGCGCCCAGCTCGCGGAAGGCCGAATGGCGCTTCTCCAGGGCTTCGATCAGCCTCGGGTAGCCGTCGATTTCCACAGCGGCGGAACGCCCGAGTTCGCGAAGATAATCCAGGTATGCATTCCGGTCTCCCAGGGCCAAGGCTTTGTCAGGTCTGAATGTGGGGAGTACCTTGATGCCGATGGTGTCATCGGCAGCGATTGCCTTGTGATGCTCCAGGGAATCCGCCGGATCGTCGGTGGTGCACAGGACCTTTACATTGGAGACCTCCAGGAAATACCGGGCCCCCATCTGCTTATCCCTCAGGAGGGCGGCGCTTTCCTGCCAGATCTCCTCCGCGGTTTCTCCGCTCAGCAGGGTTTCGATATCGAAATAGCGGCGCAGCTCCAGGTGAGTCCAGTGATACAATGGATTGCCGATGGTGTATGGTATCATTTCGGCATATTTCTGGAATTTCTCCCGGGGATCGGCATCGCCGGTGATGTAGCGCTCGTCGATGCCGAAGCTGCGCATTGCCCGCCATTTATAGTGGTCGCCGCTGAGCCAGATCTCATAGAGGTTTTCGAATTTCCGGTCTTCGGCGATCTGTTCGGGAATCAGGTGGTTGTGGTAATCGAAGATGGGCATATCCAGGGCATATTCGTGATAGAGGGTCCGGGCGGTTTCGTTTTCCAGCAGGAAGTGATCATCGAGAAAGTTTTTCATGTCGGCTCCTAAATATATGACGTTGGCCTTATATATTGTCTATGAGATATCCGCCGTCCACCGGGATGGTGACTCCGGTCACAAAGCCCGAGGCCCGGCGATCCAGCAGGTAAAGCAGGGTGCCATTGAGTTCCTCGAGTTTTCCGAATCTGCCGAACGGCGTGTGTCCGATGATTTGCCGTCCCCGAGGGGTCAAATCCCCCGCTTCGTAATCAGCATAAAGCAGGTCCCGGTTCTGGTTCCCCACGAAAAATCCCGGTGCGATTCCGTTGACGCGTATTCCCCGGGAAGCGAACTCCTTCGCCAGCCCGGCGGTGAGATTCATAACCCCCGCCTTGGAAGCAGCATAGGCCCATACTCCCGAGAGGGGAATGTAGGAAGCCATGGAAGCGATGTTCACGATATCGCCCTCGACATTCGCTTCGATCCATCGCTTCGACATGATCTTGGTGGGAACCACCAGACCGCCGATGAGATTCATGCGGACCACCTCTTCGAAGGTATCGACGTCCATATCTACGAAGTCGGCCTTTCCCTTGTTACCTCCGGCTGCATTTATGAGAGCTCCCGGAAGACCCATATCCGATGTGATGGCATCCAGGGTCTGCTCGAAGTCATGCTCGGAAGCCACGTCGCAGGTATAGCCCCGCAGCTTCGCGCTGCCGTGCCCGCCTGAAAGAATCGCGTCGACTGCCTCCTGCACCGGCCGGGTTTTTCCCCGGCCGAGGATAGCCACCGGATACCCGGCATCCAACAGGGCTGCGGCGAAGCATGCCCCGATGGCTCCGGTTCCGCCGGTTATTACTACGGGTCGTTTTATCTGCTTTGAGCTCATGTGCATTCTCCTCGTTTTATACCCGGATTATGAAGCGATTATCCTGGATGGTCAAACAAAAATTACGATAAAAGCCGAAAAACGAAACAAAAAGAAAGTTTAACTGGACATAAATCGGATTTATCCGCTAAAATCGCTTACGAAACGAAAGCAGAGCGTTTCCTCACGTGCTTTGTGACTGTTTCCGGGGAGGCACATACATGACCGAGTTTGAACAGCGCATTGCCGATTTAAATCCGCAGAACGAGTGGTTCGTCGGAATCGATTCCGACGGCTGTGTTTTCGACAGTATGGAGATCAAACACAAGGAATGCTTCTGTCCCGCCTTTATCGACCGGCTTGAGCTGCAGGCCGTAAGCAAGTATGCCCGGGAAACCTGGGAATTCGTGAATCTCTACAGCAGGGATCGGGGGGTGAATCGCTTCAAAGCCCTGGTTAAAGCCCTCGATCTTCTGCGGGACCGGGAGGAAGTCCGGGCCCGGGGTGCGGCGGTGCCCCGATTGCCTGATCTGGAAGATTGGATCTCCCGGGAACCAAAGCTCGGCATGTCCGCACTGGCCGCGGAAATTGAGCAAAATCCCAGTGCCCAGCTTGAGCAGACCCGGGCATGGTCCCAGGACGTAAACACCGCGGTGGCGAAAATCGTCCGGGGGGTCGCTCCGTTCGCCCTGGTTCCCGATGTCCTTGAGTCTCTTCAGGGGAAAGCGGATTGCATGGTTGTGAGCCAGACCCCGGTGGCCAATATCGAAAACGAGTGGCGGGAGCACGGTATCCGACCCTTCGTCCGGGAAATCGCCGGACAGGAGATGGGCACCAAAGGCATGCACTTGAAGATCGCCGCGGAAGGAAAATACGAGCCCGGGAAAATCCTCATGATCGGCGATGCCCCCGGGGACTTGGCTGCTGCCCGGGAAGCCGGGGCCCTGTTCTTTCCAATTATTCCCGGACAGGAAGATGATTCCTGGAAACTGCTTCAAAGCGAAGCGCTGGAGCGTTTCTTCGCTCTGGCTTACGCCGGAGAATACGAACGGAGCCTGATCGACGATTTCATGGCCGCTCTTCCCGAACAGGCGCCCTGGCAGGGACCGTTTGACCGGGTGCAGGCTTAGGAGGCGCGGAATATGCTGTATTTTCAGCGGGGTGCTCCCGATGAATCGATGGACGACGATGCCCTCCGGGCAGGCCTCCACGAAGCCCTGGATGCGATTACCCGCGGCGGCCGCGGGAAAAAGGTCCTGGCCTTGCCGCCGGATATCACCCGGCTCCACAGCCGGGCGGGACAGCTCACGGTATATGCCGCCGAATACCTCGGCGATTCTTTGACTGATATCATGCCGGCCCTGGGTACCCATTATCCCATGAGCGATGAGGAACTGGATCACATGTTTCCCGGCCTGGATCACGGCCTGTTCCGGCCCCACCGCTGGCGAAGCGATCTTGCCACCTTAGGCAGGGTCCCGGCGGAGTACCTTTCACAGGTCTCCGACGGCGCGGTGGATTACGACTGGCCGGCACAGGTGAACCGCCTGCTGGTCGAAGGCGGCAATGACCTTATCCTTTCCATCGGACAGGTGGTCCCCCACGAGGTGATCGGATTCGCAAATCACAATAAAAACGTATTCGTCGGTACCGGCGGAGCGGAGGGGATTCACAAATCCCATTTCCTCGGAGCGGCCTATGGCATGGAACGCATTATGGGCCGGCCGCTGACGCCGGTGCGACAGGTGCTGAACTACGCCTCTGATCACTTCGGTTCGGATCTGCCTCTGGTGTATGTCCTGACGGTGGTTTCCCCCGATGAGGCCGGGAAGCTGCATGTCCGGGGACTGTTCATCGGCGACGGCTACGAGTGCTACGAATTGGCGGCGGCCTTGAGCCGGCAGGTGAACTTCACCCTGATGGACAAGCCCATCCGCCGCGCGGTGGTTTACCTGGACCCGAGGGAATTCCGCAGCACCTGGCTTGGCAACAAGGCAATCTACCGTACCCGGATGGCCATGGCCGATGGCGGCGAGTTGCACATTATTGCCCCGGGTATCCGGGAATTCGGGGAAGACCGGGAAATCGACGCCCTGATCCGCCGCTTCGGGTATCGGGGAACTCCGGCGACCCTGGATGCGGTGGCGGCCAATCCCGAGCTTTCAGCGAACCTGAGTGCCGCGGCTCATCTGATTCACGGTTCCAGCGAGGGGCGATTTTCCATCAGCTATGCGCCTGGATTTTTGAGCCGGGAGGAAACCGAAGGGGCCGGATACCGCTGGGGTGACCCGGCAGGGACTGCGATGCGCTTCGACCTGGAAGGCTTGGAATCCCCCCGGGTTCCCGCGGAAATTCCGGCCACCGGCTGGCGGAAGGACCGGGACGGTGAAGAGTACTTCTTCATCGATAATCCGGCGCTGGGTTTGTGGGCCCATGAATCGAGATTAAAAGACTGACTCCGCAGCGGAAACCCGTCGGTTTACGGACCGACTCCCGGGCATGGGCTGAGGAGAAATACGGAGGAATGAACATGTCAAAAGCGGATATCGGACTCATCGGACTGGCGGTTATGGGTCAGAACCTGGTGTTGAATATGAATGACCACGGGTACTCTGTGTCGGTGTACAACCGGACCTGGCAGAAAACCGATGACTTTCTGAGCGGGCCGGCCGCGGGCCGGGAGGACATCATCGGCGCGCGGAGCGTCGAGGAGCTGGTTGCCGGGCTGAAAAGAC
>CAWZYW010000282.1:0-4212 GCA_963966255.1 uncultured Salinispira sp.
ACTCAGATTCGTTCGTCGGCAGCTTCAAATGTGTATAAGAGAAAGAAACCGATCAGGGTGTAGGGACCTTCCTTTTCCATTTCAAGGACCGAAAGGTAGATCGCTTCGGATCGCTCGAGGTTTTTCACTTTCCGATAGGCGTCGGCCACCCGGGTGAGAACCGTGACATTCCGGTCGTCCAGCACCAGGTATTTTTCCCAGACTTCGATGGCCCGATGGAACTGCTTCATGTTCCGGTAGCAATCCGCCAGGCCGAAGAGGGCGTAATTATTTTCCGGGTAGAACTGAAGGCAACGCTGGTAATAGTGGGTGGCTTCCTGATAACGGCGCTTCTTCCGGTACGCATCGCCGATGCCCACCAGGGCGTAGTTATTTTCCGGATCGACCTCGATGATCTCCCGGAAGCACTCGATGGCATCGGGTACGTTGCCTTTCTTCAACAGCTGATATCCCTGGCGGGAGAGGTTCGCGATCTCCGCGTATTCCTCGTCGGGGCTGAGCTCTTCATCGTTCTGCCCGTCGGCAGGAAGCTTTTCTTCGCGTTCTTCGTTTCCGCTGTGTCCGGAATGGAGTTGCGAGCTATCCCTGCTGGTGTCCGTATCAGTTCCTGACATGTGATACCCTTTTTTGATATGCCGGACCGATTCGGCCCGTTTTTTATTATTGTTCTATTGTACGCGAATCGGCGTCTTCTGCCAGCCAATTTTGTACCACTTTCGCCATTTTTTCCACCAACTGGTTCCGTTTCATGGCATCCGGGGCAATTATGTACATCTGCAAGGCTTGCAGGAATCGCTGATTTTTATAGTAGTGGTCCCCGATGCGCACGATTCCGTCGGTATACCCCGTGGTGAGGAATACCCGTTTTGCCTGCTCTATCTGGCCGGAATTGAACAGTTCGTTTCCCTTGCGGATCAGTGCGCTTTTCTGAGCGCCGTCCATTACCGGTTTTTTCGGAGGCGTGGTTTTGATTAAGCCCGTTCCGGGGAAATTCAACTGGGGATTTTGCATGTATGCGAAAAATTGTACCCCGGCGAAGGGGCAAAATCAACACCGGCCGCCCTTCTTACAGAGCTTCTTTGGTCGACATGTCCGCCGCGCTGCCGTCTACCGGGGCATATGCCCTGCCGAGGGCCTTGCCCAGCGCCTTGAACAGGGCTTCGATCATATGATGTCCGTTCTCACCGTAGTGGCAGATCAGGTGGAGGTTGATTCTCGCGTTGACCGCCAGGGCGTAGAAGAATTCCCGGAAGAGGCTCAGGTCGAAATCGCCGGCGTGGCTCTGGGGGAAATTCGCCCGGTACACCAGGTAGGGACGGTTGGCGGCGTCGACCACCGCCTGGCTCAGGGCATCGTCCATGGGGATGACCGCATCGCCGTACCGGGCCACCGCCCCGGTATCCAGGGTGTCCGCAAGAGCCCGACCGAGGACGATACCCACATCTTCCACCAGATGGTGGGGATCCACCTCGATGTCGCCTTTGGCACTTATCTCAAGGTAAAAACCACCGTGCCAGGCCATTGCATTGAGCATGTGGGAAAAGAAGGGCAGGGGGGTGTCCAGTACCGGCCGCTGATGACGGTCCATATCGAGGGTCAGGCTTATCTTGGTTTCCGCGGTGTTGCGGGTGACGGTCTGTTCACGCATGTTCGATCTCCCCGATGCTGCTGATGAATTCGCCGATTCGGCGGTAATGGTATTTATAATAGGCCGGATTAGCCACCAGGTGCACCTTGATTTCGCTGAGGACTTTCAGGACCTCGAGATTGTTGGCTTTGAGGGTCGACCCGGTTTCAACCAGGTCGACGATGTACGGGGTTAGGCCCAGCACTGGCGCCAGTTCCACCGAGCCGTTGAGCTTCACCATCTCCACGGGGATGTTCTGGGCATGAAAGTAATCCTTGGTGAAACGGGTGAATTTGGTGGCTACCTTGATGCCCCCCTCGCCGTAATCGATGCTCGCGCCTTTGGGCCCGGCCAGGCACATCCGCGTACCGCCGAACGGCAGTTCCAGCAGGCGGTTGAGGGGAAAGCCCGCTTCGTAGAGAACGTCTTCCCCGCATACGCCCAGTCCGGCGATGCCGTGGTGGACGTAGGTGGGCAGGTCGGCGTTTTTCACCAGGAGGAACTCCAGGGTTCCGCTGGAGTCCCGGGCCACCAGCTTGCGTTTTTCGAATGCGAAGTCGATGCCCGCCTTGCCGAAATGTTCCTGCACCTGTTCCTGCAGTCTGCCTTTGGGAAGGGCGAAGGTCAGGGTTGTCTCCTCGGCTGATATCCGGTTTACAGACATACGCTGCCCCCCTGTTCCCGGAGTTTCCGGGCGGCTTCATATCGCGTTTCGATGCTTGACTGGGCCATCTCGTCGCTTAAACGCCGAATTTCCCGGGCTCCGGATTTCGCAGCCGGTGAATCGATGGCGCTGAGCATGACCTGATAGCCGACGGCTCCGCTATCGAGACCCAGTTCGGCGAGCAGGCGATCGTAGCGGCCCCCGGAGGCCACCGCATACGGACGGTCGGCCAGGTAGACCTGGAACATCAGACCGGAATAATAGTGGCGCTTGCCGATCTCCGATGGATCGATGCGGATGCGCATCTCGGGGAAATAGCGGGAGAGGGTCGAAGCCAGATCCGCAAGGTACTCGAGTTCCTCCGCCGCTCCGTCGAAGGGAGCGGCCAGATCGGCCATCACCCGGTAAGTTTCTTCGTCCTGGGCATCAGCCATGGAAGAGAACAGCTTCACCGCTTTGCGCCCCGTATCGCTGAGCCGGGACAGCTCGTCCCAGTCCCGGTCGCGGATGGCTTTCAACGCATGAGTCCTGAGCTGATGGGGCGTTTCGCCGGAAGAAGAGCCGTCGTCGGGAAAGCAGATATCGAACAGTTTCTGGGACCCCATGTGAAGGGCTCCCCGAAGGATGCCCAGGGTTTCGAGGTTTTCGCAGAGCATCAGCAGGATTTCCAGGTCACCGTCCCTCCGCGGAGTGCCGATGAGCTCGGCTCCGGCCTGATAATGTTCGTTCCGGGAAATATCGATGCTGTCTTCGTGACGCAGGATACTGTCCGAATAGGACAGGCGCACCGGAAACTCCGCGCCCCGGAGCAGACTCTGGAAGTGCTTGAGAAGGAACACGGTGATGTCCGAGCGGAGCATCAGTACCTCGCCGTCCCGACCGATCATCCGGTACAGCCGCTGCTGTTCGTCATCGCTGATCATATGGCTGTGGGCTTCGAAAAAGTCCACCATTGGGGTATGTACCATGGTGTAGCCCCAGCGGGCGAAAAGCCGGTTGGTGGCGTCGATGGCCGCCTGATGGGCGGCGGCTTCCTCGAGAAACAGCCCGGTGGAACCCGGGGGCAGTTGGAGAAAGGCATTGGCGTTCACATATCCTCCTGAGACCGGACCTGGTAAAAATTGACCAGTGACCGTCCGTATTCCTTCTGTTTGTAACGCTCAAGAATGAGTCGACCGTCGGACGATTCGAATCGGTCGGAAATATCGTTTTCCGACGGGAAATGCATAAGCACCTGGCTACCGTCGTCCACAATCGCCGAATCGATGAGCTTCTGAAGTAAATCGTTTTTATGCTTGTAGGGAAACGGCGGGTCCAGGAATACCACATCGAAGCGTTCCTGACGCTTCAGGATAAATCGCTCCACCGGGGTGAAGCTGACGCTGCAGGTATCTCCGGCAATCTCCAGATTCCGGCGGATGATGCTCCGTTTCCGCGGATCTTTCTCAACCGAATGAACCCGGACTGCCCCTCGGCTCGCGGCTTCCAGGGCGATGGTGCCCGATCCGCTGAACAGGTCCAGGAAGGAGAGGCCGTCGATCGGACCGAGAGCGGAGAACAGCGATTCCCGCATGCGGTCCATTGCCGGCCTGATGGTTCCCGGCGGGCAGTGTATAATCCGCCCCTTATATGTTCCCCCGGTGATTCTCACTCTTCGTTCCCCAAATTTCCAGACAGCTCTTCGATCAGGTCGATGTCTTCGTGCAGCGAGGCGAATTCCAGATCGATGTAGCCCGATTGCTCCACTCCCCGGATATTTCCCGGACCGCGGATCCGCAGATCTTCTTCGGCGATGACAAAGCCGTCGCCGCTTTCCTTCATGACCCGAAGGCGCTGCACGCCGTCCTCGGTCACCCGGGGATCATACACGAGATAACAACTGTCTCTTATACACATCTCCGAGCCCACGAGACCGAGGCTG
>CAWZYW010000283.1:0-4212 GCA_963966255.1 uncultured Salinispira sp.
TCTCACTCAGAACAAGTTTTTTTTCATCGAGCACCAGGAGCAATCGGATAATCCCGCTCATCAGGGTATCATTCCGGGAATTAGAGGAGCTTCTGTCCGCCGTCTGGATAAACCGGTCCCGGAACCAGATTAGCTGGAGATACATACGCCTGAAGGATTTGGGATCAAAGGCCTTCTCAAAATGGAGGTAGCGGCTGAGCAGCAGATCACTAAGCGGATCTTTTTCCACGCCGCTTTCCTCCCGATAGGCATCGAGGAGCTGGGCGATTTTGATATCCGAACCTTCATCGATCCTGAGGTACGCGGTATCGCCCATCCGCTGCAGAATCCCCGGGTATTCCCTGCCCGGGAGCAGATCAAGAGCGGTACGGGCGAATCCTTCTTTCCCCGCGATGGACACAAAAAAAAGACCAGGGGATACCCTGGCCTTGACGCGAACGGCGGTGTGGATGCCTTTTGCGGTATTATGGCCGGAAGAGGATCCCGGCGTGGCGTTGGGAGGGATTTTCATCCTTCCGCTAAGCGGTCGATGAGACCGCTTATCCCTTGGTGCTGCTCTTTCGCTTGATAAGCTCGCGAACCTTGGCTGCCTTACCCTTGCGGGATCGCAGATAGTAGAGCTTGGAACGACGGATACGTCCCCGGCGAACCATTTCAACACGCTCGATACGTGGAGAATGAAGGGGGAACACCCGCTCAACTCCCACTCCGTAGGAAATTTTCCGCACGGTGAAGGTTGCAGAGCTGCAGGCGTTGATCCGGGCGATAACCGTCCCTTCGTATACCTGCACGCGCTCGGTCTTTCCCTCGACGATGCGGTAGTGAACCTTTACGGTGTCACCGATGTGGAACTCCGCGACCTCGCGCAGTTGTTCGCTTTCAATCGCTTTAATCAGATCCATGATTATCCTCCTGTTCTATTTCAGAAAGAAGTATTTTGTCTTCCTGAGTCATTTCCCGGTTCTCCAGCAGATCGGGGCGGTTGATCAGGGTTTTTTCAAGACCCTGCCGCCGGCGCCACAGCCGGATATGCTCGTGATGTCCTGATAGAAGAACCGGCGGGACCCTTCGGCCCCGAAACTCCTCAGGACGGGTGTAGTGGGGATATTCCAGGACCCCGTCTTCGTGGCTTTCCTCAATCAGCGACTCGCTGTTGATCACCCCGTCGAGCAGGCGGTATACCCCATCGATTATGACCAGACTGGCAATCTCTCCGGAGGAGAGAACATAATCGCCTACTGTCAATTCATCATCAACGTATTCATCAATGATACGTTGGTCGACCCCTTCATACCTGCCGCAGATGAATACCAGTTCATCTTCCTGAGACAGGTTCCTCGCGGTTTCCTGGGTGAACACCCGCCCGGAGGGCGTGGGGAACACCACCCGCTTATCCCGGGCACCAACAGAATCGAGGGCGCCCGCCAGGGGTTCGCATTTCAATACCATACCCGCGCCGCCCCCGTAGGGGTAGTCATCAGCGGTCCGGTGCTTGTCAGCGGCGAAGTCCCGGAAATCGATGATGTGGTATTCGATAAGCCCCTTGTCCACAGCCTTGGCCATGATGGAACTGGTGAAATACCCTTCGATAATCTGGGGGAACAGAGTCAGGATCGTGATCTTCATTCAAGTATCCAGTCGACCCTGAGCTCAATGCTCCTGCCTTCGATGTCCACTTCTCCGACGAAGTGATCCTGGAACGGCAACTGCGCGATCCGCCCGTCGGTAAGCTCCACCTCGAACATTTCGCAGTTACTGTTTTCCCAGACCGACTTCACCACTCCCCGCTTTTCGCCATGGAAGCGTATTTCGCAGCCTTCCAGATCGGCGAAGTAGTATTCTCCTTCGCCCAGCGGGGTAGCGAGCCCGCGTTCAATGAGAATGCGGCCTCCCCGGTATTTCCTCGCGTCCTCCGGGTTTTCAATCCCCTTGAACGCGATGATAAGATTCGGAAGGGCTCCGCGGACGGACAGCACTTCCAGTTTCCGGTCCCTGGTCCGTCCGTCAACCGACGTGCGGATAAGCAGGGATTCTCCCGGACGGAAATGGGCGGTATCACCGGACAGGCTTTTGACCTTCATCTCGCCGCGCACTCCGTGGGACGAGACCACCTTCCCGATGGCCAGAAAATCAGACATCAGTCCAGAATTTCCAGCACCACCCGCTTTCCGGTCTTGCTTGCGGTGGCATTCAGAAGGGTGCGTACCGCCTTGGCGATGCGCCCGTTCTTGCCGATCACCTTTCCGATATCATCGGCGGCGACCCGAAGCTCCAGAATAGTGGACTTCTCACCCTCGATAACATTGACTTCAACGTTATCCGGCTCATCCACCAACGATTTAGCTACATATTCAACAAAGTCCTTTTCCATATTCACCTCTCCTGTGGGTTAACGAAACGGAGAGATTACTTGAGGTGAAAGTTTTTTTTGT
This sequence comes from uncultured Salinispira sp., assembly GCA_963966255.1. Taxonomy (GTDB): domain Bacteria; phylum Spirochaetota; class Spirochaetia; order DSM-27196; family Salinispiraceae; genus Salinispira. The sequence continues at coordinate 2,433 of CAWZYW010000283.1, forward strand.
TGAGCAGTTTTCGCACCGTGTCCGAGGGCTGTGCGCCCTTGTCCAGCCACTGGCGGATTTTGTCCTCTTTGATTTCGAGCTGCTTTTCTTCCATCTCAATGGGATGGTAGAAACCGAGCTCTTCGATCGCACGACCGTCCCGGGCAGTCCGGGAATCCATTACCACAATACGATAATAGGGGCGCTTCTTGGAACCGAATCTCTTCAAGCGAATTTTCACACTCACGGATATCCTCCTGATCTATCCTGTACAATTCAACAGGGTTCGTTTTACTTTCAGCGGCCGGACCGTCACAACATCCTCTGTCCGCTTCCGACCGATTACCAGCTGCACATACCCGGATGCCCTGCAATGCGGGGCTTCCTGCATTCCGACGTTGCCGCGAGGGAGAGGGTCCCCTACACGCCGAGCTGCTGCATCATCTGCTGCTGGTACTTTTTATTTTTTGCGGCCTTTTTCATCATGAGCCGCATTTTTTCAAAATCCTTAATCAGCTTGTTCACCATATGCACCGAAGTGCCGCTGCCCCGGGCTATCCGCTTCCTGCGGGTAGTCCCGATGATGGTATGGTTCTGACGTTCCTGCCTGGTCATCGACAGGATAATCGCTTCCTGCTGCTTCATGGCTTTCTGCTGGCTGTCATCCAGCTCCATGGCGCCCTGCATGCCAGGCATCATGTCCATGATCTTTTCCAGTCCGCCCATTTTCCGCATCCGGCTGAATTGGTCAAGATAGTCTTCCAGCGTAAAATTCTTGCTGGCCATTTTTTTCTGGAGCTCGATGGCTTCCTGCTCATCGATGGTTTCCTGGGCTTTTTCAACCAGGGAGACCACATCGCCCATGCCCAGAATCCGGGATGCGATGCGCTCGGGAATAAAAGCTTCCAGGTCGTCGGCCTTTTCGCCGACCCCGATAAACTTTATGGCCTTTCCCGTTATGGACTTCAGGGACAGGGCCGCGCCCCCCCTGGTGTCCGAATCGAACTTGCTTAATATAACGCCGCTGAGGTTCAGCGCCTCATCAAAATTCTTAGCGATGTCCACCGCATGCTGACCGGTCATGGCGTCGGCCACCAACAGGGTTTCGTCGGGCTTCACCGCAGCATAGACCGACTTGAGCTCCTTCATAAGGGCATCATCGACGTGCATCCGACCGGAGGTATCGATGATGACCGTATCGAACTGGCCCTTCTTCGCTTCCTTCAAACCGGCCTTGGCGACCTTCACCGGGTCTTTTGCTCCGACTTCGTGATAGACCTCGATATCCAGGTTTGCGCCCAGGGTCACCAGCTGATCAACCGCCGCGGGCCTCACCAGGTCCGCCGCCACCAGCATCGGTCGCCGCCCCTGTTTTTTTATGTGTTTTGCCAGCTTGCTGGCTGTCGTTGTCTTACCGCTTCCCTGCAGACCCAACAGGAGTATGACCGAAGTGGTATCCGGTCCTTTCAGCTGCAGATCGGCCCGCTCGTCACCAAGGAGCCCCACGATGCGATCGTGAACGATTTTAATGAACTGCTGGCCCGGGCTGACCGAGCGGAGGACGTGCTCGCCGGTGGCTTCCTTGATGGTGGCATTTACGAAACGACGGACCACCCGCAAATTCACATCGGCTTCCAGGAGCGCGAGCTTGATTTCCTCAACCGCGTCCTGAATATTCTTTTCGCTGATTGTCGCCTTGCCGCCCATCTGCCGAAACAGATCGCTGAACTTCGACGAGAGCCGGTCTAGCACCTGTCTCTTATACACATCTCCGAGCCCACGAGACCGAGGCTGATCTCGT
>CAWZYW010000284.1:0-4201 GCA_963966255.1 uncultured Salinispira sp.
TTTTTTTTTTTCAAGCAGAAGACGGCATACGATATCAGCCTCGGTCTCGTGGGCGCGGAGATGTGTATAAGAGACAGGGATACGCCCCGTCCGCTTTGCCGGAGGGACCTGCCTGATCTGCCGGAACTGCCGGAACTGCCTGATCCCCGGGACCTGGGCCCGACGCCGGCGTAGTTCGACGGCAGGGCCGCTTCGGTCTCCATGCGGCGATAGATTATCCGGGCCTGCTCTTCGAACTTTTTCCGGAAGCTGTCATGACGGCCGGTGATGCGCATGATAAGCTGCCGGAGGATGCTGAAATTGAGAAAGGAGTGCTGATACATGTCCTTTACGCTCAGATTGAAGATTACCTGCAGTTCCTTGAATTTAATCTCGTCGGGATAAAAAAAGCTCACCAGTACTGATTTCATCTCCTCCACGGTGTTGAGCTCCCGGGTTTTCCGGCCCGCCTGGATAAAAGCTTCTGCCACCGTCGCGGGCCTGGTGAGCAGTACCGAAGTGAGATGATCCATTTCCTTGATGCGATCCTCGATATCCGACTCGAAGGTTGCCGCCGAATGGAATATATCCTGCATATCACTCTGCCGGCTGCGGATGTACTTGCTCATCAGGGGGAGGTAGTGCTTGTATAACTCCCGGCTGAGTTTCTCCACCCGCTGGAGAAAGAGCGGCTTTATGTTGTCCTCATGAATCAGGTTTCCCTCGATTTTTAATATAATCGGCAGGTTCCTGCTGGCCTCGGGTTGAAGGTAGGCCTTATCGAAATCGCTTCGGAAATTATCGTAATAGTCACCGTATTTTTCCCGGAAGCTGTCCAGATGTTTTTCGAATAATTCCTGCGGAACCAGGTAATTATCGGACTTGAGGATGATTTCCGACAGGGCCGCCATATCGGCGACCTTTTCTTCATCCTTGGCCTTTTTTTCCTTGGCCACCTTTATCTGGGCGGTGAGGAAGCGGTTTAGGAAACGGCAAAGGTCGAATACGTCATCCGGCAGCTTGACCTTGCGCTGGGCCAGCAGGTTGTCCTTCTGCTCCAGCAGGGTTCCGCTGAGGTCTTTCCAGAACGCGGGTTCTTTGGCTGCGAGCTTGGTCTTGAGCTCGGTCAGACTCATTTCCATAAACGAAGCACCCATTGCCAGCGTGTTGCTGTTCTGGAAGGTGCTGCGCATTTTCGAGATCGCTATGCTGAGGTAACGTACCAGCGACCCCTGGGTCATGAGAAACGCGTTCCCGCTCTGATTGGGAAGCGAGAAAATTTCCCCGCCTTTGGTGTTTTTGTTTATGTAATATTCAGCGGCTTGCTCATAACTCAGCTCCCGGACGTACTCGCCGGGAATGGGCAGGTTCTTTTCGCTCAGGCTGATCTGATTGGGCAGGGGTAGGAGAAGGTTTTCAAATACGTCGAGAATTTCCTCCTCCAGCGTATAGCTGAAGAAGATCTGCTGCCCGGGTTCGCAGATAATGATGCCCTCGGGGTTGCGGGTTCCGTCGCCGAATTTACTGGATATGATTCCCATGTGCGCCTTGCTGAGCTTGGCCATGAGCCTCATCAGTTCGGCGGTGGAATTGGCGGTATCCCGGTTTATCATGGATGTGAAGCGGATATACGGAATCATCGGTTCCCATACCCGACAGAGCTTATGAAAAATGGATCGCTCGGTCGGGCTGAAATTGCCCACCTGCGAAAGATAGGCTTCCCGCTCTTTTTCGTCATAGGTGACGAAAACCGGTTGTATCAGTGACATCTGACTCGTTTCCTCGCTCTTGATACTATAACATATCACATCGGATCTTGTGGGTCGAAGCGAAGCTCATAAAAATCTAATATACTTGGAGCGTAATGGTACTGATGAAACGGCACCACGAGAGTTACGATTATCTGCTCGATCTCTATCAGCGGACTCCGGCACGGCCCCTGGACATGTCAAAAAAATATCTGATTTTCAGCGATCTGCATATCGGGGCCGGTGGGAGAAATGATGATTTCGAACCGAATTCCAAGATGTTCCAGACTATCCTGGAGGATTATCTCAAGCGGGGTTTTGTACTGATTCTCAATGGCGATATCGAAGAGCTGCTTCGCTTCGGGCTTCAGGATATTATGGATCGCTGGCCCGGTTTCTTTGAGCTGCTCGACGGTTTTCGCGACGGTCCGGGTCTGTACAAAATCATCGGGAATCACGATTTGGAACTCCAGGACGCCCGGGACTATCCCTATCCCCTTTACGAGGCCCTCAAGTTCGAATACAAGGGGGAAGAGCTTTTTATCTTCCACGGCCATCAGACCATGCGGCGCTACCGGGAGTACAACCCTGCGATCCACTACACCCTGAAATACCTGGCCAACCCCCTGAACATAAAAAACTACGCGGTAAGCCACTCCAGTAAAAAGCGTTTCACCACGGAAAAACGCGTGTATCAGTTCAGTTCCGAGCAGAAAATATTGAGCATCATCGGTCACACCCATCGGCCGCTGTTCGAATCCATGTCAAAAACCGACAGCATACGCTTCGAAATCGAGCGTTTATGCCGGAAATATCCCAAAACATCTGAGGAAAAGCGCCTCGAGGTGGAACGCAGGATCAATGACCTGCGGCTCAGGCTCACCCGGGTTCTGGATCGTGCCGACGCCTACGATATCCGCAACAGCCTGTATAACGCCAACCTCGTGGTTCCCTGCATGTTCAATTCGGGAACCGTAGTGGGTAAGCGGGGCATGACCTGTCTTGAAATAAAGGGCGGTAAAATTCTCCTGCGGCACTGGTTTGACAAGCATCAGACCAACAGCATGCTCGATTATTACACCGTACCCACCAAGCCACTGGGCGACAGCGGCATCTACCGGGCGAAGATGAAGGAAGACAGCCTGGATTACGTGTTCAGCCGGATCCGCCTGCTCGGGGGCCCGGAACTTTCGGGCTGAATCAAGTACGCATCGTCCCGACGGGGAAAATCATTGCAGGCTTCTGCCAGCTGTAGTAGGCTTGCCACATGCTGCTTTGTATAAACATCGGAAACACCAATATCGCCCTTGGGGTGTACGCCGGCGGACGATGGCTCAGCCATTGGCGCCTGAGCACCGTGGGCACCCGCACCAGCGACGAATATGAAATGCTCATCAGGCCGTTCCTCCAGCGGGACGGCATTCCCCTGGAGAAAATCGATGCCATGGCCATAGCATCAGTGGTGCCCGAACTGGTGGACACCTTTTTCCGGCTCAGCCGCAGTCTCCTGTCCCGGGATCCGTTTTTTATCCACTCCGGCGTGGAGACCGGCCTCGATATCCGCATCGATAACAAAGGAGAACTGGGGGCCGACCTGGTGGCCAATGCCGTCGCGGGTTACCGGATGGCCAACGGGGGGGACAGCGAAGCCGCCAAGTCAGGCGGCTCCGGCGGATCGGCGAACGGGGCGATTATCATCGACTTCGGCACCGCCCTGACGTTCACCAATGTCAGCCGCGATGCCAAAATCCTCGGAGTATCCATCGCTCCGGGCCTCAACGGGGCCATCAAGGCCTTGGCGGGGGACACTGCCCAACTGCCCCATGTGAAACTGGAGGCTCCACAAAAAGCCATCGGTACCAATACCATCACGGCAATCCAGTCGGGGGTGGTGTACGGGAATATGGGGCTCGTGGAATCCATGGTGGCCAGGATCCGGGCTGAAATGGGGGACCCGGTAAAGGTGGTGGCTACCGGAGGGCTGCATCGGGTCATCGCCGACCTGACGGACTGCTTCGATTACCGGGAACCCTGGCTTCACCTCGAAGGCATTCGCGAGATATATCAGCTCAATTCAGGATAATCACTTCCACCCGGCGGTTAGCCGCCCGGCCTTCCTCGCTGGCGTTGTCGCCCACCGGTTCGGTGCCTCCGCGACCCTCGTATCGGATTGCCCCCGGGGGCATTCCGCTTTCCGCCAGCAGCTCGGCGACGGTGCGGGCCCGCTCGACCGACAGGCGCTGCTGACCGGCGGGATTGCCCACGTCGGCGGTGTGCCCGACCACCAGGAACCTTCGATCGGGAGCCCGGTTCCACAGGTCTATTTGAGGATTGATCCGGGGGGATTTTCCCCGCGGGAACTCTGATCCGTGCCGGCGCAACCGGGGCGTAGGGAGGGTTCTGCCCCACGCCACGGGGTGTGATAGCAAGGCTCTGGGCACGCACGTAGGATCTGAAGGGGCCGCGTGGCGGGG
>CAWZYW010000285.1:0-4191 GCA_963966255.1 uncultured Salinispira sp.
ACATAACAGAGGGGCAGTCGGCAGGCGAAGCTCCGGCAGCTGATCGCTTTCTCGGCCCCGGGGCGCTGAGCGCCCAGACTCTCCTGGCCATTGCCTGCGTGATCACGGGATTAGCCGGGCCGGCGATATTCCGCCAGGTCATTCTGATGTTCTCCTCGGGGGCGACAAGCGGGGCAGGGTACCCGGCGGTGGAGATTCAGAGTCCCGGTATCTGGTCGGCATCGAATTTCCTGACTGCCGCGATCATCAGCGCCGGCGGGGCAGTGTTGTATATGCTCACCCGTACCCCGGCGATTTCAAACATGCTGCGCCGAATCCGGCGGCGGCGGCGGGCGTTTCACGGCTTGTTCCTCTCCTTCACCCTGGGTACCCTGGCCCTGGCGTTTTATCTCTGGAGTTCATTATAATAAGTGCATGGCTACCCGGGATATCGTCGATGCTCAGCTTCACGGATTTCGAAGAAAGGTTCTGCTGCCCACCCTGGTGGCATTCAGCATAATCATACCCTTCGGCGCGATTATCTCCCTGATCGAGGGCAGTCTTGCCAACTATTATTTTATACCCCTGATTGCCGTGGCCACGTCCTGGGCGGGATTGCTGATTCTCCTGCGTACCGACCGGATCCCCCTCTCCTTCGCAGTTTTCAGCGCGGGTCTCTCGATGGTTTTGTTCCTGTTTCCTTTAGTTACCGAGGATCCAGTCTTCACATTCAACTTTTTCCTGCTGTTTATCTTCGTGATGTATACGCTTCTGACCTTCCTGGCCGGGCTCTTCGGAACCCGCTTTGTTATTTTTATGTTTCCCGGGCTCTTCTTCGCACAGATGGCGATTACCCTGACCTTCTTCGGGGACCTCCCCCTGCTGGCGCTGCTGGGGAACGCGAACACCTTTATCCCCTTTCTGTCCCTGGCATTGATCAGCCTTCTCGCCCGGGCCAACAACCGGGAATTCCAGCGGATTATCATGCGTCTGCTGCGAACCGAGATGCGCAATAAAAACCTCAGCTCCCTTTCGATCACCGACCCAATGACCGGGCTGTTGAATCGGAGGAATCTGGACGATCTGTTGCTGGCTGAATTCCAGCGGGCCCATAACTCGGGTACGGCACTCAGTTGCCTGATGATCGATATCGATCACTTCAAGAGCATTAACGACAACCTCGGCCACCAGTTCGGTGATCAGGTAATCGCCAGGATTGCGCAGTTGATCAAGGATAACAGCCGCAGCGAGGACATCTGCGCCAGATACGGCGGGGAGGAATTTCTCATCCTGTCCCAGATTCCCTCCGGCAATGCCGTGAAATTCTCCGAAAAACTGCCGCCAATCATTTCCTCAGCGCAGCTGGAGATCGACGGACATTCCCGGGCCGTCACTGTCAGCATCGGCGTCGCGTCCATGGAGGATCGGCCCCTGGACGCCTACGATTTGGTGAAGCAGGCAGACCGGGCTTTGTATCGGGCGAAGCAGGCCGGAAGGAACCGGGTAGAGTCAGTGAGCGGAGCTTAGGCCGCCGTCAGATAATCGGCATACTGGCGGCTTCTGCTTCACTTCGTGGTCATCGGGACGACGAGAATCGTGAAGCTTCCCGGGGCTATCCGCAACGCAGCATCGCTTCCGATCAGCACTTCATCCTGGCGAATCGTGACATCCATGGCGAAGCGGTTCGTCGACCGGGGATCTCCGTCCAATGCGTATAGCATGGCTGCGGTTCCCTCGCTAACGGGAAGTTCCAGGGAAAACGCTATTTCGTCGGTCAGGCTACGGTTCAAAAATACCAGGCTGACTGAGTCTCCGCCGTCGAAGGCATAAGCCCCCAGCAGGGGCAGGCTTTCCCCGGCCCATTCGATGGTCGGGCTGCCGATGACCTCGGTCTCGATCATAGTTCCCCCTGTATGCCGGTTCAGCATGCTTAAAGCCAGCCAGGCCGCATGGGGGCGTAACCCCTGGCGGATGGGGGTATGGGAACTCCAGTGGGTTCCCTGGACAAAGGCATGGTACGCCATCTCGGTGAAACCGTGCTGCCTGGCGCCAAGCCAGCTGTCGGCGGCGGCCACCGCCATGGCCTGGCTCTTGCCGTAGGCCTCGGCGATTTCCCGCTTTTCATCGCTGTCCTGCCCCGGGAGGAAATAACCGCTGGGCTCCCCCTCATAGGCGTACAGCATGTAAGAACGGCCCGAACCTTCGGCCCGATCCCGCATTTCGGCGTAGCGGGCGATTTCGTCGTCCAGACCGCCGACGTATCCCAGAAGAGTAGCCTGATATCCCTGGTCATTCAGGACCGGCACCGCTTCCTCACCCTGCTCCCAACGCGGTCCCACGTAGGTGGCATGTCCGACGGCCCCGACGTCTGGCGCAAAGGGTATCGCCCGTTCGGCATAATCGTCGTAGTTGCTTCCCATGACCATTTCGATGCTTCCCGATTCCAGGGCTCCGGCGAACCACGGAGAATTTTCCCGAAGCCAGCCGCTGAGGTACTCCGCCCAGAGACCGAATTCACTGCTGCCCTGGTGCACGTAATACTCCGGTCCCCAGCCGTGCCACTGGACTTCCACCGCGCGGTTATGCCAGGTTTCATTGGCGAATTCGATGAAAATCCGTTCCAATGCCTCGGTCCAGGGCTCGGGGGTTCCCCTGAGCCGGTACCGCATATAGGCCCACGGTTTGGCGGCCACATCCGAGGGGTCGTCGGGGTCGATGGGAGCCGCCAGGAACTCGAACAGCATTGCCCATTCTTCTTCGGAAGCCCGGGAAGAAATATTGAGCCAGGGCTTCATACGGGTTTCCGGCTCGTTCCCGGTAATAAGTGCATAGTTCAGGAAGGCCGGGAGGGTCATGGCCGAAGCGGGATTCACCGCCAGGTACCAGTCGTAGGTTACCGAACTGTCGGCGAAGGGGCTTAGGAGGCTTTCGAGCCTGGCATCGTTCAACATGACGTACATGCTCCTGAGAACGCCTTTGGATCCGTCATCCCCCTGGCTCGAGAGGAGCAGGTCCATGCTCCTGCGGCTCGGCGCGAAGTCGAACGCGCCACCGGTGTCCCCGGAATCCGCCGGGCTCGCGCTGCCGCTTCCGATGGGATACAAGCGGATATTATCGATGTACAACTCCGCGGGGGCGGTAAAGCGGACCGAAGGGCCTCCATGCCATCCGTCGAAGGCCGGGGCCGGCGGGGCGGTGAATTGAAAGGAGTACTTTCGCCACTGGCCGTTCACGGTAAAAGTCCGTGAAATGTCTTTGTATAACGAGAAAAAGCCCAGCTCCACCTCCGATGAGCCGTCAGGCGCATCGGCCCGCATCCACAGTTCATAGCGGTACTCAACGCCGGCTTCCAGGGTTGAATACCAGTCGCCCTCGGGATTGTCGTTCAGCGGGAAGAAGATGTACGGTCCGTTGGCTGTCACCCATCCTTCCGTGTCGGCGGAAATCCTCATGGCGCTTTCCCCCGGCCATGCAAAAGATTCGGGGATAGCCGCGGGTATCTCCGTATGCGCGGTTCTGGTGAAGCTGACTTCGTTCTCAGATGAGCCCCAGCCGGGACGCCATGTCTCAGCCACCCGGTCGGAACTGCCGCTGTCATCCAGGCGGGGATGGGACCATTCAGGGTCCGGGCTCAGGACCAGCTTCTCGAAGATGATGTAGTCCCAGACTTCCGGAGCCGGACCGTCCAGGTAGATCCTCTGTTCACCCGGTTCGTCGACGAATCCCCCTAGCGCCAAGCCGGGAGTGCCGGCTTCCGGCACGTATCCTTCACCTACGGCCAGCATCCGATCCGCCCGGGAGAGATCTAGATATCCGTCCCGTACCGGAAGAGGTGAGCCCTGTGCATCCACAATCCGGTACAATCGATAATCGGCACCGTTCAGGAAACCCGTCGTGACCAGATCCCAATCAGTCATGCCGCCACCGTCCACCCGGATCCAATGGTAACTCCTACCGCCTCGATTTACGCTGCCGGAGTCGGTTACCCGCCAGAATCGTCGGATGGAAATCGGCTCAAAACCACTGCCCGGGATCAGGTTCCCGGCGGCGAACGAGGTGCCGCCGCTATCGCCGAATTCATTTACGCCGATATCCGGGACATACTCGTTGAGCACCCGGTGGTGAATCCGCACCCTTGCTCCGGAGAAATCCTCCAGGTCAATCTTTGGGATACCCACGGGATCGCTTTCGCTCCCGGGTGATGCGCTGAGA
>CAWZYW010000286.1:0-4178 GCA_963966255.1 uncultured Salinispira sp.
CGCGGAGATCGGCGGGGACCTGGCGCGGTTCCGGGAGGCACCCCGGGAGCTCAACCAGGTGGTGGATTCGGTGATCGAATTGCTCGATGCCCGGGTGGAAAAGGTGAGACTGTGAGCCCCGGCGCATCCGCATCGATGATGCATTCTTTAAGCGAATTCGCCTTCCTGTTGGCTTTTGTGTTTCTGACCGCCTCGGCCCTGTTGGCCTCTGGCTTTCTGGACCTCCAGGCCGAGAGAGAAGCACTGGCTCTGGAACTTGAAGGGGCACGGGGGCAGATTGCCGAGTTAAATGCTGAGCTGGCCTACCTTCGGGAGAAGCAGGATGCGCCGCTACCCTGCTGGCAGCGGCCCGACGGGACCATCCCCGAAGTGGCCGGGATCCTGACCATCCGCAGCTCCCGGGATTTCGAGTTCTGGCATTACGATACGGGGAGCCTGATGCTGATGGAACAGCCCTTTGAAACCCGGAACGAGCGCCTGGCGGCGGCCTTGCAGGACTTGTTTGCTCCCAGCCTGGCCTACGCCGCCGAGCGCCAGTGCTATCTGCGGGTACGCATAATAAATGAGACCCGCCGGTTCGATCTCTATGACGAGCTGGCGGCCATGGCAGCCGGTCTCGGATTGGTGATAATCAGATGATCTCCGCCTTCCGCGGGCTGGCCTGCCTGGGAACTCGCATCTGGTCCTTGGCCAGACAGGAGCTTTTGCTCCACCGGTTGCGCATGACCCTCCTCCGGGATGATCTGCAGCTGTTGTTTCTGATGTTCCGATTCCGGGTGCCGCAGGGTGCCTGGCTGCGGCTGATGGGACAGCTCATCATTCAGCTCGCCGACAGCGGTCTTCTGTCGGCCCGAGATGGACTGGTCTTCCGGCGGGATTCCCCGGAGCCAGGGCGGGAAGCGAGGCCGAAAATGCGCCTCAAAATAAAGCGGGCAGATCTACCCCCGCGCCTGGGGTCGCTGGGGCTGCGGGCAGTCCAGAAAAAGCTGTGGGCCCGGCTGCTTCCCGAATGGTTCGGGATCCGGGCCGGGGAGACTGAGCTTGAAGAGTTGTGCGCCTTTGCCTCGGTGCCGGCTCTGCTTCATCTGTTGTGGATCATGGCGGGAATCGGCTCGGTAGCCATCGGCGCGGAAGAACGCCAGCGGATTGCCCTGGCTTTCCCCCTTTTCTGTGCCAGCCTGGCCATGTATGCCGCGGAAGAAGCGGCGGCGCGCCGGGCCCGCAGCCGGGACGGGGACAGGATCCGGCGCAAGCTCTTGGGGCGGCTGCCTGGGATCCGCCGGAGGATGCGCATCCGGATGGAACGGCAGCGTACAAAAGCCGAAATCGAGCGCTATCGGGTGATGCTCAGCATCGCCTTCATGGAGCGCTGCGACCATCGAAGGTATATCTGCGCGGGATTCGCCGCGCCATATATTGCGGAGAGCGCCGGGACGGCCCGGCGCGCCCGCCGAATCATCGGAGGATTATATGAGCAATAACTGGACCAGCCGCGGCGACGGAGAGACTGCCATCAGCAAGGAGGTTCTGGATCGCTATTCGCCACAGAATATCACCGATAACAAGGACCTGGCCCGACAGCTCCGGGAAATCGAGATGAATCCAGGGCTCGGAATCGTGGCAAAGATAAACGCCAAGCGGACCCTGTTCAAAGGTGTCACCCAGGCCAAGCAGATGGAGTTGCATCATCATCTCGAGTCTTATGAAAACTATCTGATGGCCCGCAAGGACGTGGAAGCCAAGGCAATCAGCCAGGAGGCCACCCGTGCCATCCTGATGCTGGAGATGCAGTATATCCAGATCATGGACAGCCTGGGCCTGGAACAGAACGAGCGGCTCATGGACAGCCTGAAAAAGTCCGGGGAGATGTTCACCCGCAAACTGGAGGAACTGTCCGAAAGCGATATGCTTCCTGAGCTGAAGGTGGGCATTCAGCAGGACTACCAGGCGATCTACGACAAGGCGAAGGCCCGGATCATGGCCAGCCTGGATGACTACATGAACGAGCTCAGCAGCAAGGAGGGGAGAAGGGGGTGAATCAAGTTGAAGCGGTGAACGCCACCGACCGGCTCTACCTTTCGCTTCTGGAAAACGGAGAATTCGAGGAAGCCGGACTGCTCTCGCGCCGGCGCTGGCCGATCCTCATTTCATCCGGTCGGCCCCGGGAGGTGAGCCCCCGCTCCATCCTGGCCTGCTTCGAACTCTACCAGGAGCCGTTGTTCGAGATTTTCCAGCCGGCGGTCCATTTTCCGTTCATCTGCCCTGATTCCGGGGGCAGAGAATATGGGTTCCACGGTTTTGCATTGTTGCGACCCGCCGGGGGCAGTTATGCATTCGCGTTTACCGAAGCCGAGTGGGATCCTCAGATAGAGCGAATGTACCGGGAACTTTTTCTGCCCGAACCGCCCAGGGGGGTGACGATCAGCCTTTCATTCGGAGCGTGACATGGGAATGGAGATAAAATATGGTGTGGAATGACAAAATAATTTATAATTCCGTCATGAAGCGCGTATTGATATCCTGGCTGGGACGCAACGATCTGGAATCCCCCGGTTTGAAAGAGAACATCAATGCCACGCATGCCCGGGATCGTCTTTCCGACCTGGGGCCGGTGGCGTCCACCCTTTTGCAGGAGCACTTCGATGAGGTGCGGATCCTCAGTAATTACGAACCGGCGTATTTCGGCGGTTTTAAAGACTGGATCTCCTGCCTGTGTGCAGCGGATATCGATATCCGCCATGTACCGATGGAAGACCCCATGGACCTGGAGGTCATCCTCGCCGCCAGCCGCAGGCTGGTTGAGGAGGTGGCCGCCGCCCGGGAAGATCCGGAAATCACCTATCACATTTCTCCAGGGACCAGCGCCATGGCGATAAGCCTGGTGATCTGCGAATCCACGGTGTACAACGGCAGGATCATCCAGTCCAGCCGTGAGGCGGGCCTGAGAGAATTTCACCTGCCGTTGGTTGTCAGCGTGGCGATGCGCCGGCGGGTCGATGAGCGCCGGGACCGGGAGATGAACACCCTGGCCAGCGGCAACCTGCTGCCCAATGCAGCCTTTTCCAGGATTTCAGCCCGAAGCCCTTCGGTGCGTACGGCGGTGAATCGTGCTTCCCGCTTCGCCCGCTTCGACCGGCCGGTTTTGCTCATGGGGGAAAACGGCACCGGCAAGGAGGTGTTCGCCAACAGCATTCACAACGCCTCGCCGGCCAGGGAGGGTCCCTTCATACCGGTGAACTGCGGAGCCATCCCCGAAAGCCTGCTTGAAAGCGAATTGTTCGGGTACGAAAAGGGCGCCTTCACCGGCGCGGTGGCTTCCAGGCCGGGATTCGTCCGCCGGGCCCACGGGGGCACCCTCTTCCTCGATGAAATCGGCGAACTCAGCCGCAATGCCCAGGTGAAGCTGCTGCGGGTCCTCCAGGAACGGGAAGTTACGCCGGTGGGAGGCGGCAAGGCAACGCCGGTGAACTTCCGGCTGGTGACCGCCACCAACCGGGATCTGCTGAAGGACGTCCGGGAAGGCCGGTTCCGGGAAGATCTGTTCCACCGAATTGCCAACGGTATCGTACACCTGCCGCCGTTACGGGAGCGGCCCGACGACATCCGTCCCCTCATTGACGAACTGCTCCACGAGACTGTCCGACGACTCAGGGATATCGAGCCTGAGTTTACCGAGCGGGCTTTCGACGAAGAGGCTTTGGAGGTGATGCTTGCGTACCGCTGGCCGGGTAATATCCGGGAACTGCAGAACAGCATCTATCGGATCTGCATCAGCAGCGAGCAGGAGGTTATCGACGCCGAACTGGTGAAGAGTCAGCTGTTGTACTTCGAGTCCGCTGATCCCGAGGGGTCCGGCGGTGACGAGGTCGAGCAGACCGGCCGGCTACCCATGCATCCCGAAGAGCTGGCTGCCGCCGAGAGCATCCCCATAGATCCGGCAGTCAGACAGCTCTATGCGAATTATCTCGCCGAGGCCCAGCGCCGAGGCAACGGAGTATACAAGGAAATGGCCCGAATCCTGGAAACCGGCAATTATCAGAACGTGCAGAACTGGATGAAAAAATATCCGCCGGAAGTGCCGGGTGAATAGACGCCGGAGCTCGTCGGTTTCTACTATACTTACAGCGGAGGTGCGGCTGCGGTGGATCGGAATGTAGATGCCGGTATCAAACGACGTT
>CAWZYW010000287.1:0-4178 GCA_963966255.1 uncultured Salinispira sp.
AGAGACAGCGCAAAGACTGGTGAACAGCCCGGTATTCCGTCCGGGCTACCCGTGGCTATTCAAGGGTCACCCCTTCTCTTCAGCCAGTTTGAATAGACAAATACTATATCGTTGAAATGAGAATTGGGCAAGTCGCGGGCATGCAGGAAACTCCTATGACACTGAACGGCAGCGCGCGATCACCTCATAGAAAACGACTGATCTCCGCGGCGGCGGCAGAGACCGTCTCATCGGTATCGGAAAAAATCTCATGCCAGGCACGGTCGAAACGGATAAGCCTGCAGTTTTTCTTTTGTGCGCAGAACCGGTCCTGCCCCGAACTATCAACGATGTGATCATCTCCTGATTGCAGAATGAGTATGGGGATGCGTATTTTTTTCGCAAGCGCCGGAATCCGCCTGCACGCCGTAATGGCCTGTAATGCCCAGCGGTTTGAGGCGGCACCCATATCGTACTCGGGGGAACTGCGATGGATGGCCATGTTTTTCGCGAAACGGTTCCGTCCGCGCATCCAGGTATTCTGTTCATATGCCATGTTCTGGTTCTGCGGACCTCCACCGGGAGCGTACTGTTTGCCGCGGCCGGCGGCGATATTCGCGCTGAGCACCAGCCGGGCCATCCAGAGGGGATACTGGAGGCGTCTCATCTTGAAGAAAGGGGAGGAGAGAATCAGCGCATCCGGGCCGTCGTGCCCTGCGGCGAACAACGTCGCTACGCATCCGCCCATGGAATGGCCGAACAGGACGGTGGATGCATGGGTATCGGGCCGTACCACCTGGTGGAAGAAAAGGTTCAGATCGTTCACATAGTCCCGGAAATGATCCACGTGACCGATCCGGGCATCGGGGGTCATCCGGCTTGAGCGACCCTGGCCCCGATGTTCCAGCATGTATACCGAGTATCGCAGCTCATGAAACAGATAACACAGTTCGTCGTACTTCAGAATCGTATCGGCACGCCCGGGAAGAATGACCGCGGCTCCGATTTCTTTTTCGCGGGGATACACCCGATAATTCAGGCTGATCCCCTCACCGACGTCAAGGAAGCCATCGGTCCCGGGCGATGAAAAGAAGGGAATTACGTCCGATTCATAAGATTGGTAAAAATCCGCGTTGATCATGCTCCGTCCTGTTATTCGTTTTCCTCAGGCTAATACAGACCCCGCATGCTTCCCACGATAAAAATCACCACCGCGACGATGCCGGATGCGATTATCGTGAGAAGGCTGCCGGTCCAGGCCATATCCTTTATGCTGAAGTATCCGGCGGAATACGGTATGACGTTCGTCGGGCTCGAGGTCACGAGGATAAATGCCATGGAAGTGGTCAGCGCCGCCGGTATCGCGATGGTCAACGGATCGATGCCGATGCTTCCTGCCAGGGCGATCATGATGGGTATGACGATGGTGGCGGTGACGGTGTTTGATGAAAATGCGATCTTCAGAAAACTCACCATCAGTACGACGATGAACACCAGTATCAGGGGATGCAGTCCCCCGATGCCCCCGAGAAGCACCACCGCCAGCCAGTTGGCCGCACCGGTCTGGTAGAGCATCATCCCCAGCGAAATTCCGGTGACCACCAGGAGTATGCCGCTCCAGCTGATGTCCTTCTCAACGGTTTTCCAGGGCAGGGTTTTGATCCCCGGGAAAAAGAAAAGGCTGGAGGTCAGAAGGATGGGGAAGGAAATCGGGATATCCATATCCAGCATTCGTTCCAGCAGGGGGCTGGTCACCCATAACAGAACCGTGGTCACAAATAGGATGAGGGTAATGACTTCAGTGCGGTTCATGGGGGGGAGGTCATGGAAATCCTGAGCCATCTCCTCCTTTGTTTTTTTCAGATGTTTCATTTCCGGCGGAAAAAACAGCAGCAGAGCCAGCCATACCGGAACGATCAGAAGCAGGGCCGACGGAACGCCATAAGCCATCCAGTCGGTGAAGCTCACGTCGATTCCCGCCATCTCCTTGAGAAAACCGATGGCCAGGGGATTCGGCCCGGCACCCGAAGGGGTTGCAATGCCGCCGACTATGGAGCCCCAGCAGATGGAAATCATCAGGGCCTTGCCGAAATTGGATTTCAACGGTTCGACACCCTCTTCCTCGAGAATGGCCACGCCGATGGGCAAAAGCATGGCCGCCACTGCCATATTGGTCAGCCACATGGAAAGGAGGGTGCCGGTGAGGATAAAGCCGAGAATGATATTGCGGGTGGAGTTGCCGGTTTTGGAAAGGAGGAACACCGAAATCCGCCTGCCCAGACCGCTGTGGGTGATAAAGGCAGAGAGGATCAGAACCCCAAGGAAGAATACAAAAATGTGGTTTCCAAAGCCCAGTGATACGATGTTCTTGAAGCTGTCGACCCTGAATATGCTGAGCAGGAAAATGCTCATGAGGCCGGTTATGTGGAATGGGATGGCCTCGGTCATCCAGAGAATAAGAGCGAATAGCAGCACTCCGAGGGCCGATTGAGCCGGAGCCGCGAGGCTGACGCCGCGGACCATGGTTATCTGCTCCGAAAGGGGAAAGAAGTAGCCAGCCAGCGCCACCGTCAGTGCCGCCAATACGAATATGCCCGAGCGTATCTGGGAAGAAGGTTCTTTTCCGCCGATGGGATCTGCCGTTGCGCGTTCTTTCATGATTGTTTTCCGCCCTTCAATACTGATTTCGTTCCTGGAACAGCTGATTCGCCCTTCAGGTTCCCAGAAGCTCCTTCAGCAGCAGTCCGGTTTCCGAAGGGCGCCTTGCCACCGGTACGCCGGCGGCTTCCAGAACCTTCGTTTTATCGGACACCGAACCCCGACCGCCGCTGACGATTGCCCCGGCGTGTCCCATCCGCTTGCCCGCCGGTGCGTTGCGGCCTCCGAGGAATGCGGTCATCGCTTTGGTGAAGCGCCCTTCGTGAACCATTTCGGCGCATTCTTCTTCCATGCTGCCGCCCAGTTCCCCGATGATCAGTACCCCGTCGGTATCCGGATCATCTTCATACAGGGCGAGCATTTCCGCGAACCGGGTGCCGGGTACCGGATCGCCGCCTACGCCGATGAGCGTGGAAACGCCGAATCCCGCCCGGACGATCATTGAGGTCACTTCGTTGGTCAGAGAGCCTGAGCGGGTCATGACGCCGATGCGTCCCGGTTTATACACCCGCTCGATCCAGTACGGAAGGGCCCCCATCATTGCCTGTCCGGGAGAAATCACGCCTGAGGTATTGCCTCCGATGACCGTCGCTCCGGCGCACAGGGCTGCTGAACGGATTTTCATTGCGTCATGCAGGGGGATCCCGTCGGCTATGGTCACGATCTTTTTTATCCCCGCGTCGAGGGCTTCCATAACCGCGTCCATGGTGAAGCGGGGCGGTACGAACAGCATGGCCGCATCAGCCGGATGGGTGTCCACCGCTTCGCGCATGCTGTCGAATACCGGGACTCCCGAGGCATCCTGACCGCCCTTGCCCGGAGTCACCCCGGCGACGACCTTAGTGCCCATATCCCGCATGTGGCCGGTCCAGAACCCACCCTCCTTGCCGGTAATGCCCGATACGATGACCCGGGTTCCGGAATCGATAAATATGCTCATGATGATGCCCCCGCCGACAGTTCCACCGCCCGGCGCACGGCAACCTCCGTATCGAAGATCGCCTCCAGTCCCGCTTCCTCGAGGATTTTCACCGCCGCCTCTTCGTTGGTGCCCCGGATGCAGGTGACGATGGGCCGGTCGGGTTTCAATTCCCGAATCGCAGAAACGATACCCTCTGCCATGACATCGGCCCTGGCGATGGTCCCGAAGGTGACCATCAGGATTACCGAGCTTTTGTTCTTAAGGCACAACTCCATGGCCCTGCGGGCCTTCATGTAATTCGGCCCCCCGAATTCCAGATAATTGGCTACGCTGCCCCCGGCGTCGATAACAAGGTCGTAGACCGTGGTGGTCAAGCCTGCGCCGGCGCACATCAGGCTGATATCGCCTTCGAACTGGAGATAGGGAATCCCGTCCTCCGCCGCTTCATATGCCGCATCGGACTCGTAATAATCGCGTCCTGCGCGGTAATCGGGATGGCGGCCCAGAGAATTATCATCGATGGAAATTTTGCCGTCCCCGGCGATCAGATTCCCTTCCCGGGTGAGAAACAGCGGATTTATTTCCGCCAGCTCGCAGTCCATCCCGGTGAAAACCTTCC
>CAWZYW010000288.1:0-4175 GCA_963966255.1 uncultured Salinispira sp.
CCCGCCGGCGGAAGCGGGCCGCTGAAAAAACGTTTGTTTCCTTCCGCCGGGGTTTTCGTCTACAAAATCAGCCCTTTCCAGAGCCGCCGCTGGATTATACTGGATAGTGCATACCGTCTGGAAGACGGGAGGAGCGAGGATCTCTGGCGATCCATGAAGGGCTACGAAGCGGACCGGCGATCAAAGGGGCATTTCCATCTGCCTTGCGCCGGATCGGTGTTCAAAAACAACCGCGAGTTCGGCGCGCCGTCAGGAAAAATCATCGACAGCCTGGGAATGCGGGGCACCGCGGTCGGCGGAGCTAAGATTTCCGATTCCCACGCGAATATTATCGTGAACAGCGGGTCAGCAAGCGCCGCCGACATCCGGGAACTCATCGAATTGATTCATTCCCGGGTAATAAAAGAACTTGGCTATGATCTGGAAGCCGAAGTACTGATGATCGGCGATTGGGAATCATAGCGGCGGCAACGCACCCTCGCTCTCGGGAGGCGGCATGGGCAGTATTGAGAACATCCGCGAACACATCGGACTCATGCAGCGGGAAACCATAAAGGCCGAGTTGGATCAGCTGTCGGTCAGCGAACTCATCGACCTCTATCAGGAATTAAAGGATGATGAGGCAGTGGAAATCTTCCTGCTTATGGCGCTGGATCAGAAGGTCGAACTGATAACCCACCTGTCCGACAGCGAGCAGGAATGGCTGCTGCGCAGTCTGAGCCTGGAAAAAATGCGGGAAGTGCTTCTGGAAATCGAGCCAGACGACCTGGCGGACATCCTCCAGGCGGTGAGCCCTGAGGTTCGGACTTCGGTGTGGGAGTCTCTTTCGGATGAAGCCCGGCGGGAAACCCAGTTTCTGTTGAAATTCGACAGCGACGATGCCGCCGGTCTCATGACCCCCCGCTATATCGCCCTTCGCAGCAATATCAGCATCGCCCAGGCAATTTCGTTCATTCGCAGCGGCGTGGAAGACATCGAAACCATTTACTATATATACGTTGTGGATCAGCTCCAGCGGCTGCAGGGAGTTATCTCCCTTCGGGAAATCCTGTTCTCCAACAACGACGAAATTATCGGCAACAAGATGAGCACTTCGGTGGTGGCGGTGCAGGAGGAAACCGACCAGGAGGAAGTGGCCCGTATTCTCGAGGATTACGACTTCATCGCCCTGCCGGTAGTGGACCGGTATAACCGCCTTTTGGGTATCATCACCTTCGACGACGTCATCGACGTCATTCGCGAGGAGCAGACCGAGGACATCTACCGAATGGGCGCCATGGAGGGGTCATCCGACGTATATCTGGAGACGGGTATCGGGCGCTTGCTGAAAAAACGCATCCCCTGGCTCATCCTGCTGCTGCTCACCGGCACCATCACCACCAACGTGCTGGCCCTCACCGACGACATTCTTTCCGCGGCGGCATTCCTGGTTCTTTTTATTCCGGTCATTACTCAGACCGGAGGCAACAGCGGAACCCAGAGTTCCACCCTTATGATCCGGGGTATCGCGATGGGCAATATCGATTTCCGGGATATCGGGAAAGTGGTTCTCAAGGAGATCGCCGTGGGGATCATCATGGGCCTTATCCTGGGGGCGGTAATCATCCTGCGCTCAGTATACCTTCCTCCGGGAATCCAGTGGTTCGAAGGAGCGGTCATCGGCCTGAGCCTGATTTTCGTGGTTCTCTTTTCCACGGTCATCGGCGCGATGGCGCCGCTGGTGATCCACCGTTTCGGATGGGACCCGACGGTTATCGCCGGCCCGCTGATGTCTACTTTCATCGACGTCATCGGACTGACGATATACACCTTCACCGCAAAGCTCATGCTGGGCCTCTGAACCCGGCTTGATACTCAGCTCGCCCGGGTCCTGATCTCCTTCCCATTGAAGAACTCCGAGTATCGGGTATCGGTTTTCATGATGTGATTCATCACCCAATCCTGCAGGAAATCAAGAACCTCGTTGCTCAATACCGATCTGCCCTCCTGGAGTTCCTTATACAGGGTCCGGGCCTTTTTCAGAAGGGCCTGGTGCTGGGCTATATGCTCCTCGGCTTCAGGATAATTATATTCCCTGAAATTGATCTCCTCGCTGGCGAAGTGATAATCAGTGTAGTCGATCAGTTCTTTCAAGGTGGTCTGAATGAACTCATCGCCCTGCCCGGTCTCCATGCCCTCGTAGAGCTGCTGGATCAGGCGAATCAGTTCCTTGTGATGCTCATCGAACTCGTCGACCTTGACGCTGAGCTGCTTGTTCCAGCTGACGAATCGGTTGTAGCCAAGGGTCATGAGGATCTGGACGATTTCCTCGGAAAGCTGGCTCAGTTCCATTAAGAGCCGGTCCGCGGTTTCGAGGTCTTTCTCATTCACCGCATTGATGATTTCCCTCACCTTGCCGTGAAGCTGCACGTGTTCCCGATCCAGCAATGCGATTTTTTCACCGAGCTTCTTTTTCTGATCGCTGTCGGACAGGATCCACTTGCCCAGGGCGCATTGGGTATGGTCGACAAGATTCACGTCCTCGGCGGCGATGGTTCCGTCAATTACCGCCCTGGCGGTGGCCACCCAGTTGATGTGGGAAAGGATGAGATTAGAGAAAAACATGCGCTCCATAATCCCTTCATCATCGCCGCCCGCCGCACGGCTGCCTGAGTATTCAAAGGCCAGATTACGGGTGACCATCTGCTCGTACATCTTGTTGAATTCCAGGAATGAAGATGAAATTTTCGTCATAACCAGGTTAATACTGGTGGATTCCAGGTCAAGCCGGGTC
Source organism: uncultured Salinispira sp. (assembly GCA_963966255.1). Classification (GTDB taxonomy): domain Bacteria; phylum Spirochaetota; class Spirochaetia; order DSM-27196; family Salinispiraceae; genus Salinispira. The sequence continues at coordinate 2,774 of CAWZYW010000288.1, forward strand.
ATTGATTCACCGAGGTCGCCGGCGACCTGATTCGAGCTTTCCAGTATGCGGGTGATCTCGGTGGATGCGCTTTCCATCTCCTCCATGCTCAGGGTGGTGTTGCTGCTGATATCCAGGAGTTCCCTGGTGCTCTCCATGACCCCGTCGGCCTGAGTATTCAGTTCTTCGGTCTGGCCGACGATCTCCTCGAATGCAGCGTTCATCTGGCCGACACCCTGCTCGATTTCAGTAAAGGCTCGTCCGCTTTCCGCACTTAATTCGCTGGCAGCGGTAATCTGTTCCACCAATGAGGTAAGGGTTTCCTCGATAATCCTGGCGTTTTCCCCCGTCGATTCGGCCAGCTTGCGGATTTCTTCGGCCACAACGGCGAATCCCCGGCCGGCATCTCCGGCGTGGGCCGCCTCAATAGCGGCGTTCATGGAAAGCAGGTTGGTGGTGGAAGCGATATCGTTGATAACGGTGATCAGGTCCATGACGTCCTGGACCTTTTTCTGGATGGTAACGATCTCGCTATCGGTTTCGCTGATCTTCTCGCTTCCCCGTGCGGTGGTCTGAACCAGTTCCCTGATGTTTTCCAGGCGGGAAGTGGCGATGCCGGCGATGCCGGAAATTCTCTGATTGATCTGCTTAAAGGATTCGCCGGTGGATTGTATGGTCCGGTCCTGAACCTTGAGTTGATCCTTCAGGCTTCCTATGGTGGCATGGATTTCCTCCACCGCTGCGGAACCGGTACTCACTTCCCTGGCCAATCTGTTGGCCACATCGAGATTCATATGGCTGGTAACTGAAATCTGGGCTCCCGAGGATAACGCTTTCTGGATATTCCGGGACAGTCGCGTGCTTGATCGTTCACCCTTTTGCACGATGAGCTGAGTATTCCGGAAAAAATCCCGCAAGGAGGACAGGACATTGACCAGGAAAGAAGCTTCGCCTGAGACGCTGCCGGAAGTCCGGTCATCACCGGGAATTTTGCCGCTGCGCCGGTAATCTTCGAGTATACGGGAGATATCTCCATTGGATTTACGCCGCGCCAGCAGAACAATCACCACCGCCTGGGCAAGAATAAGCAGTAAGAAAACTATGGATAGAATATTCATGAGTACTTCCTCTAAAAAATTCGCTTCAATCCAAGTTTCTGCCACAACTGATTCTGATTCAAGCTTAAATATCTCCATACCCTATTTCGATTGCCCAGATCCAACGGGAACGGCGAATCCCCCTGGGATAGCAGTACAGGATCTCGTCCAGGCGCAGGTCTTCGGGAGTCTCCAGGCGAATACTGATTATCCCTCCTGCCCTTCCATCCACTGGTTCCGTCGAAAAATGGCCGGTGCCGAAAGGCAGCGGGATTCGTATTTCAAGGCAGCCCCGGAGTTCCACATCAAAGGGGCTCGGTATAGAT
>CAWZYW010000289.1:0-4136 GCA_963966255.1 uncultured Salinispira sp.
TCAGCCTCGGTCTCGTGGGCTCGGAGATGTGTATAAGAGACAGCCTGGTGGTTGGTGAGGAGTTCTACTTCGATGGAATGGATCAGCGGGGGGCCACCCTGGCCCAGGCGGTGCGGGTGCCCGGTACGAGATGGTCCATCATCGTCGCCCTTCCCCGATCCCTGGTGGCGAACCGGGTCATCTCTTCGGTGCTGCCCCCCATCGCTATCTTCGTTGCTGCCATCCTGATTATGCAGCTGACGGTGTTTATCATTTACATGCGGGGCATCGTGAATCCGCTGGCGGGCATCGGAAATAATCTCACCGCCCTGGCTCAGGCTGATGCCGACCTCACCGTCCGGGTTCCGGTCAAGTCCGATGACGAGATCGGGAAGGTGGCTTCCTCCTTCAATGACTTTATCGAAAAACTGAGAATGTTGATGGTCGAGGTCAAGGAAGTGATCGATCGCACCGACCAGGTCAAGATGAGCGTCGCCTCATCAGCGGAGGAAACCTCCACGGCGATCGAACAGATATCCGCGAACCTGGATTCCATCGGAGGCCAGATCGATATCCTGGACCAGAACATCAGCGAGAATGTCACGGCCATCGAGCAGGTTACCCAGAATATCGCTTCGGTGGACGAACAGATCATCAATCAGTCGGCCATGGTGGAAGAATCCACCGCCGCCATCACCGAGATGATCGCCTCCCTGGGAAGCGTCAACAGTATCGCCCAAAATAAGCGGCAAACCACCGAGGCACTGGGGGTCGTGGCTGAAGAGGGCCGAAGCCGTCTGGAGGAGACCGCCAAGACATTCAAGGATGTGGTTGCCTATATCAACCAGATTCAGGAAATGGCCATGACCATCAGCACCATCGCCTCTCAGACGAATTTGTTGTCCATGAACGCTGCCATCGAAGCGGCCCACGCGGGAGATGCCGGCCGGGGTTTCGCGGTGGTTGCGGATGAAATTCGCAAGCTGGCGGAAAACGCCGGAAAATCGTCGAAAACGATCAGCGCTTTGATCAAGGATATCACCGCCTCGGTTCGGGAGACCGACGAAAACGTGGAACAGACCTCCGAGGCCTTCCAGAGGATCACCAAGGAAGTCGGGGATACCATCAACGCATTTTCGGAGATCGAAAGTTCGGTATCCGAGTTGAATGTGGGCGGCCAGCAGATCCTGGATTCATCGAACCAGATAAACGAGGTTACGGTGAATATTCGCAACGGTTCCTCGGAAATCAAGCACGGAACCCAGGCGATGCTCGATTCGTCCTCGAAAATCAAAGAGGTTTCCGACCGGGTGACCACCGGCATGGCCGAGTCGACCACCGGCGCCCGGGAGATCGTCAGGTCCATGCAGCTGCTGGTTCAGACCTCCACCGAACTGACACAGATCGTCAACAATCTGAAAGACAGTTTCGGGCAGTTCAAGACCGAGACGGGGGCAGAGGCTTCCGATGGGCAGCCGTCTTCCGCGCCGAAAAGCATCCGGGAAATCGAGGAACCGTAGGCGCCGAAAAACTAGTAATTCACATTCTCATAAGGGGATAGGGGCTTGTCCGCGCCCTTGCCAAAATCGCCGCGAATCTATAAGATAGCCCCTCAAGTCGCGAATCCGGGTGATTCGCGGCGGGTTAACATCCTTCTCATCATCTAACGCTATACTGAACACATCCGCGCCTTGCTGAATCTCCTTTGACAGCGGGCGGTATAGATGATGGAAACCGACAGGACCAGAGAGGTATAAACCAGCATGAGCAACGATATCAAACGCATGCGCAATATCGGAATCAGTGCGCACATCGACTCGGGGAAAACCACCCTGACCGAACGCATCCTGTTCTATTGCGACCGAATCCACGCGATCCACGAAGTTCGGGGCAAAGACGGCGTAGGCGCTACCATGGACTCCATGGAACTCGAAAAAGAGCGGGGAATCACCATCGCTTCCGCCGCCACCCACGTACAGTGGAAGGACACGCCGATCAACATCATCGATACTCCCGGCCACGTGGACTTCACCATCGAAGTCGAACGGTCCCTGCGGGTCCTGGACGGCGCCATTCTGGTGCTTTCCGGCGTGGAAGGGGTTCAGTCCCAGTCCATCACCGTCGACCGCCAGATGAAGCGTTATAATGTTCCCCGGATCGCGTTTATCAACAAGCTCGACCGGACCGGTGCCAATCCCTTCAAGGTAAAGGATCAGCTCATAGAAAAACTCGGCCACAATGCCGTGCTGCTCCAGATCCCCATCGGCCTGGAGGATAAGCACGTCGGCGTCGTCGACCTCATCGAAATGAAGGCGATTTATTTCGAGGGCAACGCCGGTCAGGAACTTAAAATCGCAGACATCCCCGATGAGCTCCAGGCCGAAGCCGAAGCCCGGCGGGAAGAACTGATTGATGCCGCATCCCTGTTCGACGACGAACTTGCCGAAGCCTTCCTGGAAGGTGAAGTCAGCAACGAAATGCTTCACCGGGCGGTTCGCGCCGGTACCCTGAGCATGGATATGACTCCGGTATTCATGGGTTCGGCTTACAAGAACAAGGGTGTTCAGCCCCTGCTCGACGCGGTTACTGCTTACCTGCCAAGTCCCCTGGACATTGAGAACAAAGCCCTCGATCTGGATGATGAAGAGAAGGAAGTCGTACTCGAGTCAGATCCCGAGAAGTTTCCCGTCGCCCTCGCGTTCAAACTGGAAGACGGTCAATACGGTCAGCTGACCTATATCCGGGTATATCAGGGTTCGGTTAAGAAGGGCTCCGAGCTCTTCAACATCAGAAACAAGAAAAAATTCAAGGTCGGACGCCTGATCAAGATGCACTCCAATCATATGGAGGATATCGAAGAAGCCGGCGCCGGTGAAATCGCCGCCCTGTTCGGCGTCGACTGCGCCTCAGGGGATACGTTCTGTGAGAACGGCAAGAACCTTTCGATGACCTCGATGTTCGTTCCCGAGCCGGTTATCTCCCTGGCTGTTGAGCCGGTGGATAAAAAAGCCGCGGACAACATGGGTAAGGCCCTCAATCGCTTCACCAAGGAAGACCCCACGTTCCGCACCTTCGTCGACCCGGAGTCCAACCAGACCATCATCCAGGGAATGGGCGAGCTTCACCTGGAAGTGTACATCGAGCGGATGAAGCGGGAATATAAAGCCGAGGTCACCACCGGCATGCCCCAGGTAGCCTACCGAGAGGCCATTTCCGCCGCAGCTGACTTCAACTACACCCATAAGAAGCAGACCGGCGGTTCCGGTCAGTTCGGCCGCGTCGCCGGTTCCATCGAACCGCTTGATGAAGGCGATTTTGAGTTCGTGAACCAGATCAAGGGTGGGGTGATTCCCAACGAGTACATTCCCTCCTGTGAAAAGGGCTTCAAGAAGGGCCTGGAAAAAGGCACCCAGCTGGGCTTTCCCATCGTCGGGGTGAGAGTAACCATCAACGATGGTTCGACCCACCCGGTTGACTCTTCGGACAATGCCTTCCAGGCCGCGGCTCTGGGAGCATTCCGGGAGACATTCCCCAAGCTGAAGCCGATTATCCTCGAGCCCATCATGAAGGTCGTAGTGGAAGGTCCCACTGAGTTCCAGGGAAATATCTTCGGCACCATCAATCAGCGGCGGGGGGTTATCATCGCTTCGAATGAGGACGGTGCGTTCACCAGCGTCGAAGCCGAAGTCCCCCTGAGCGAAATGTTCGGTTACTCGACGGTTCTGCGGTCTTCAACCCAGGGCAAGGCCGAGTTCTCCATGGAATTTCTCAAGTACGGACGGGTGCCCCAGTCGGTAGCCGAAGAACTGAAGAAAGCCTACGAAGAGAAGAAGAAAGCCGAACAGAAGTAAATATTTCCGTGATACACTTTATTGAGTGTGTCGTGCGATCCGCGGTGCCGGCGACGGTGCCGCGCTGTCCGACCCGGGGCACTGAGCTCCGGGCGGGAATTAACAGGGAGCTGAACCAATGGTGAAGAACGAATTGATTAAACGGAGTCCCCTCCGCATTTTAGAAAAATCCATCCACGGCGGCGTCGGCGAGGGCAATATCGGCGTTATCGCATCTGACCGGGGTGTTGGAAAGACGGCCTGTCTGGTGCACATCGCTACTGATAAACTGTTCCAGGACAAGCACGTCATACATCTGTCCTTTTC
>CAWZYW010000290.1:0-4135 GCA_963966255.1 uncultured Salinispira sp.
CGATATGGATGACTTTTCCATGGATGATTTCTCCGTAGATGAGTTTTCCGATTCCGATGATTTTTCGGAACCTGATGAATTTTCCGAACCCGATGAAATCGGCGCTGCCCCCGGGCAGGAACCTGCCAGTGATATAGCCGAATTCGATGAAGCGCCGGTCCTTGAGGATGATGGCGGGGCAGAAGACTTCAGTTACGATGCGGAACCCGCCGAATTCGAGGCGGCCGATGATTTAGGCGATTTCGATCAGGGTCTCGAATTCAGCGATGAATCGATGGATGAGGATTTCAGCGATTTCGATGCCCCCGGTGCGGTGGAGGATCTCGGCAGCGACAGTTTCGGCGAGGAAGATTTCGGGGCCGCCGATTTCGGGGATGACGACGGCGCCGTCGATATGGAAGACTTCGGCGATTTCGGCGGTGACTTCGACAGCGGTGACTTCGGCGATGAATTCTCCATGGGCGATTTCGGCGCCGAATTCGGCATCATGGAAGACGAAAGCGCGGCCCTGATCGACGAGGAAACTCCGGCTTCGCCGGAAGCCGAAGCCATAGTTGACGAGGCCCTTGAAGATGCGGAAGCCCATGACGAAGCCGCAGATTACGCCATCAGCGAAGAGCAGTTCGATTCACTGAAAAAAAGCCTCAGCTATCTGCCCCTCAATGTAAAAATCGCTGCGGCGGAAGTGATCAGCGAGGGTAACTACGATTTCGATCAGATCCGCCCCCTGCTCGAAGCCCTCTTCGAACAGAAAGCGCCCCGGGATATCGCCCGTCTGGTGAGCAAAATCACCGGCAAAAAGATTGAAATTCCGCGTGGTTATGAAAAACGCACCGGCGTCAGCTTCGAGCAGGAACGAAGGAGTTTCGCGTATCAGTTCCGGGAGACCGTCTGGCCGGTGCTGCGTCTGGTCCTTGCCGGTACCGCCCTGTTAGCCGCGACTCTCTTCCTGGGCTACCGCTACGTGTATCAGCCGATTTTCGCCCGCAATTTGTACGAACAGGGTCTTGAAAACATCGTCGTCCAGGAATACGAGCAGGCCAACCGTCTATTCGACCAGGCATTTGAAATCTGGCCGGTGAACAATCGCTTTATGGATTATGCCGAGGCATTTATCGAAGAGCGCCAGTACGCCCTGGCCCGGGAAAAGTACGAAGAGCTGCTGTCGCCGGGAATCGATCCCATGAACCGCCAGGGTATTCTCGATTATGCCGATTTCGCCGTATACGACCTGCGGGACTACCGCACCGCCCTTGATTATCTGCAACGCCTGCTTGATGAGGATCCCTTCGATTACGAAGCCCGGATCGCCAAGGGTGACGCCTACCTCGAATGGGGAAAAATCACCGAGGACCAGGCCCTTCAGGCTGAATACTACGAACAGGCCAGATACGATTACGCAAGCCTCATCGACCGCAACGGCCAGACCGATGAACTGCTGTTCCGGATGCTGCGCTACTTCATCGCGACCAGGAACGTCGAAGACGCATTGAATCTCAAAGAGCTGTTCCTTTCCGACGAACGGGTCGCCCTGGATCCCCGGGGGATGACCGAGCTGGCGGGATTCCTGCTGGATCTGAGCGAAGAAGGAATTGCCGGCGTCGGAACCGCCGATGCCGAAGAGCTGGTCAATCAGTACGTGGCATCCCTCAAGGGCGACGACAGCGATACCGATCTGGCAGCGGATGCCATCCAGGTCATCAATCGGGCCATGGAGCTCGACGATGAAATCCCCGAACTCCACTATTACCGGGCCCGCTACGCCCGGCTCACAGACGATCTTCAGGACGAAATAACCGCCCTGCGCAATGCCCGGGAACTGTACGAAGAAGTATCGGCCCAGCGTCCCCTGGACCGCTTCGAGGTCGCGCGGGAAATCGATACCTATATCCGCGAGGGCGAATATCTGTACCAGCTGGAAGAGGTGCTCAGTGCCGAGACCCGCTTCCGCACGGCAATCGATTTGTACGAGCGGGCGCTGGACGCCCGAAAAGTGGAGCCCATACCGATGTTCGGCCGGGCATACGCCGCCCTGGGCGATATCTATTATTATGAAGCCAGCGATTACGATGCTGCCTATCAGTATTATCAGGACGCCCGGCGAAACCGATACGGTTCTCCCACCGAATACCCCCAGCTGTTTGCCGAACGCCAGGATCTGGCTTATAAGATGGGTTTCATCGAACTGTTCAGAGCCAACAGCTTCGAGGTAGATGTTCGCGGCGGCAGCGTGCAGATCAGCGACCAGCGTGACATGGCCCTCCAGCAGGAACTGCTGGACCGGGCGATCACCGAGTTCAACCGGGCCCAGGGTGCGGTCCCGACGGCAAACGTCAACCTGCTGTATGCCCGGGCCAACACCCAGTACATGCGTGAAAACTACTTCGACGCCGCCAGCCTCTACCGCATCCTGCTGGACGAGCTGACCAGCGAACGGCGGAGCATATCGACCTTCCTCCTGGAGGAGGACGAGCGTCACGTGGCTCTCATCGATTTTCAGGTCCGGGTGAACAATAACCTGGGGGTCACCCTGTACCGGCTTTTTCAGCAGGGAGGGGAGAACGCCCAGGACCTGCTTGCCCAGAGCCAGCTCTTCCTGAGCCGGTCCACCGAGCTTTCCGAAAACCTGGCGAGAGATCTGGAAACCGCCGTCCGGGCCGATACCCGGCCCCTGGCCTTCCTGAACCTGAACTACATACTGGCGCCGGATTTCGACGATGCTGTGCAGATCGACCCGGATATCCGCAAGGACCTGACCGCGCCGACCTTCTGATCGCGACGGACCCGGACAATAAAAAAACCGACCCTCGGGCCGGTTTTTTTATATCTTACTCGGAACGTTTTGGCAGCGGGCGGGCTCTCAGACTTCGAACATCCACCCGTGCCGGTCTTCCTCCGCTCCGTACTGGATGCCCTTCAGGGTATGGAGCATGTTTTGGGTGAATTCGCCAATCTTGCGATTGTTGTAGACGGCGGTGTTTCCCTGATGAGTCACCGATTCGATAAAGCTCACCCCCGCCGCGGTGCCGGTTACGAAGCATTCGACACCCTCGCTCATGGCCTCTTCTATGCTGATCCGCCGTTCCTCCACGGTGACCCCCTGATCCTTGGCCAGCTGCATGACGCTCCTGCGGTTCACCCCGTTGAGAACCCGGCCCTCCAGTGCCGGGGTCACCAGGCTGCCGCTTTTCAACAGGAAGAAGATATTGCAGCTCGAGCCTTCCTCTATATATTTCTGTTCCTTGTAGTCCAGGAAGATGGCTTCCATGTAGCCATCGGCGATTGCCTGTTTCTTCGCCAGGGTGGGGATGACGTAATTTGCGTTGCATTTGATCCAGCCGGTTCCGCCGTCGGTGGCCCGGACGGTGCTGGTGGTGATGGCGGCGCTGGATGCGTCGGGATCGAAATACGAGCCCACCGGGGTGGCCACAACCACCACATAGGGATTCTTGCTCAGGTTGAGCCCGATGCCCCCCTCGGTCCAGCTGAATGGCCGCAGGTAGATGCTGGTGGCGTGGAGGAAATTGTCCTTTTCCCATGCCGGATCATAGGCCGGGCGGAATCCCAGTTCGTCGTTGAGCCTGACCAGCTTTTTCACCGCGTCCAGGAACATGTCCTCAGGGAAGCCCGGCATCTTCAGCCCTTCCATTGATTCCCGGAAGCGCTTCGCGTTCAAATCAGGCCGGAACAGCTTGAGGCTGCCGTCCTTCTGGGGATAGGCCTTCAGGCCCTCGAAGCAGCCCATGCCGTACTGGCTGGTGTAGTTGATCATGGGCAGTTCTGGAAAACTGTTGCGGGCGCTCATGGCCGCCTGGTGCTCCGCCGGGGAAAGGGCGTTTTCCTCTTCCGGGGTGCCGTGGGGTTTCTCCACGTATTCCTCATTCCAGCTGCCGTTCTCGTTGATCTGGGCGTTGTACGTCCAGGGATAAAGCGAAAGGGTGAATCCCGCTGCCATAAAATGACCTCCTGTGGGCGAAGGGCGCCGGAAAGCGGCTACCCCGATAGAATATTCTACGCCCCCTCCATGCCACGGTCAAGAAATGTTTAATATATTGAACCTATTTTGTAAAAATGCGCGACTTTTCTACAGGGACTCCGTCACGCCGCTGACGAGAAAATCGGAGTATTTTTGAGA
>CAWZYW010000291.1:0-4133 GCA_963966255.1 uncultured Salinispira sp.
GTCCCAAGGCAGTCACGAGATCCTCTACCAGGTCTGCAGCCTTTGGACCGGGCATCGTTCGCATTGCTTTAAGCAACTGGGAAGCAATGCTCTCAGGATCAGAAGGTGATGCGCTCAACCTCGTTTTTGTCTCAGTTGTATTACCCGGGGTTTGACTCTTTTCTACAATACCTGCCCCGGCAAGGTATGAGAAGATTTTATCAGCCACCCCCGTCCTGACCCGTCCTCCGTTTCCCAAATCGAGGGCCTTTTCTAAGGCAGTCCAGTATGGATGGAGGTAATCCCCGGAATCGTGCAGTAGTCCGTACAGGAAGCAGACAGTTCCAACGGCAACCGGGAGCAATAGGTCAATACCGAATACATCGGAAGGAGCCTTCCCGCTGAACAAAAAACCATCACCCATATTCCTGTCATATAACACAGCCTGATTTTCGCGGATATACTGCATGAGATCTCCAAGCCCGTATTCGGAAAATACCTGTTCGATTACATCGGATCGCTGGTCTCTCATCACAATAATTTCTTCCTGTGAGCTGCTCGATGCTCTTTGCAGATTTATTCTACCATCGTGCTCGAATTACTCGGGAACGGGGAATCGCTTCAAAATGCTTAATGACCAACTTGTCCGTCGCCATTTCAGATGCTTCATCAATGTACAGCGTGAGCTTTCGGCACAGTTCCGGGCTATCGAGGATCGTATATAGGGACCACATCACGACGTCATCCTCATCATCCAGGATTAGCCTTCGTGGCTCGACATCCGAGGTAAGGCTTGCGAGCAACGCTTGTGGATCAAGGCCTTTGAGGGAAAGGTGGATCACATCGGCGGTATTAAAGAGGTGACGGAGGCTGAGCTCTGCATCATCCGGCTCGATCCAGAGCGGTTCATCCTGATCGAACCATCTTCCCCCGATGCGATGAAGAAGGTAGGTGTGGAACCCGGATCGCAGATGCAATTTCGATATCATGAGCTGATAAGGACGTCGCTCGATGTGCTGAATACCCGGAAACTTTCTGGAATGCAGAACCTGAATACCTCGGCGAAAATAGTCCGAGAAATACCACACGCCGCTGCGTTTCATAATTTCGCAATGAGCCCGGTATTGCTTCTGCAATTGATGTTTACCTGGATCCTCTTCAGGAAGATCCTCCAGGTCCTGGGGATCGCGCTGATCATCGGGATCGACTTCGATTTCTTTGGGAAGTACGGCTCCGGGCATCAGACCGTCCCGCTGTGAGAGCTCATCGAATATCCCGCCGATCAGCCCCCCCGCATCGAAACTGAAGCGCTCTTCTGCCCGCATCGATTCGTGATCAGGCAGATTCTCCACCGGCCTGATCGATTCCCCGATGGATTTGCGGAAATCGGTAACGGCCTCCCAGGTCTCGCGCACCGTCCTACAATCACGAATGACCCCGGGAAGCCGGGAGCGCAGGGCAACCATTGGGACATCAAAGGCATATATCGTTTTCATAATCGGCCAGATAAAGAGGGTTTCAGGCGATGTGAGTTTATTCCGGAGCGCTTCCGGTAATGTGGCATTCCCGTATTCTCCCGCTATAGCTGACAAAATTGAACCGGCGACGATTGAACGGAAACTTTGCCGTGAATAGATGTGGCTGAGGGCATAACGATAAGAGTGGTGAGCCGCGCTGTCTCTGGAAATCGGCAGTTCTCCCAGTGATGCTCCCAAGGCCGTTAATTCGGATATGGCACGCAGCGCGGAGGCATCGGATACATCGTTGAAACGGTCGCAGCCGACGCCTACGGTACACAGAATTCGATCCTTAGGATGGGAGAGTCCGGCAATCGCCGTCACCGAAACCAGATCCTCCACCACATCGCCCAAGCCTGCTTCATCGCCGACCATGAGGGAATCAGATCCGCCATCCATGGTTATGAGCGCATCTACCTGCTCCCGCTCGATAATTTGTTCATAGAGGGACCGTAAATCCCGTACCGTAAAATCTCGTGCATAACAGGCATAGAGCTGAACCAGATCCTGCTCGTAGTCCTTCCTCAGATATGATAGAAGGTTGATTTCCGGCGAGTATTGGGGATCGGGCTTCATACCCGGATGAATGAGTTTCGCCCTGCCCTCTCCAGCAATGATTTCAATCTTCGATTCGGGAATCTTCGCCAGGTCCCCGAAAGAATACGACAGAAACACCACCCGCTTATCAATCTGGCGAAATATGGGATACAGGAGCATTCCGTGGACAAAATCAAAACCGCCTCCGCAACCGCTGATGAGAATCGTTTTGATTTCCGGTTTGCTAAGGCGTTCAAGGAACTCGGGAACCATCATCAGAAATCACCACTATCTATATCTTCGATGCCTTCCAATCCATCAAGCTCTTCAAGCTCTCCTATGCCCTCACCCTCCCCAACTTCGAGAGACAATTCAAGTCCACCAATCGATGCATCTTCAACTTCTTCGAGTTCTTCAACGTCTTCCATGTCCTCTACATAATACTTGGGTGGGGCAGGAGTAAGGATGATGTCACGCTCTCTTTCTTGCTGGGCTTTCCGGGCATCCTCAAGCCGCTGTTTAATACGCTGAATATCTTCCATTTGCTGGTGAAGCTCTGCATAAGAATCACTGAAATCCAATATTCTAGGAAAGTAATTCCTCGTGCCCGATTGCTCCTCTGGCTCTCCATGATGATCAGGGTTGTATGGAAAATTCCGCAGGGAAGGTTCAACTTCTTGACTGCTCACTGGATTTTTCCGAATAGCGAGAATCGGATACTGCGGACCAGACAATCTCAGTCTGGGATGCTCAGCATAAGCTGTTCCATCTTCCTGAATCCACTGATTCTCATCGATGCCGGTAAGCTGGCAAAAAAACGGTGCCAAATGGAGGGGAATGCGAAGCGGCAGATTCTTCGGATGGGAATACTTTTGTGTGATCTTTTGAAATTCCGGGTTAGTCGGATCATATACATTCAGCGCAGTTGCAGTCAGGTAGATCCGATCTGCCATGCTCAAGTTAATGGGAAGCTGTGAGAAAAAAAAGCGCTGTACATATGCAAGAGGACCGCGGTCTACTTCGATGTCGTGGTTCCCATACATATTTATCATTATTTCGTTCAATACTGGCCAACTTTTATCTGCCTGTTTCCGGCGGAAATCCTCAGGATACTCATTCCAATAGCCAAAATCCTGGGACATATAAAAGGCATCATTCTCATCAAAGCCCCGGATGATCTGAACAATCATATCCTGCTCATCTATCGTAAATATATCGCCTGGCCATGAGATCGGTTGGCCGAATAGTTCTTCTGATAGTGCACCTAAAGATGGAGTGCACGTTCCCTCGATGACTGATCTTTTCTGACGCGATACAGGATGTACCTCTATCTTATTCCAGCCGAAGTTATGCCATAAAATTTCATTGGTCGTGCTGGAAAGCAGCATCATGCCTCCGCTGCTGAAATACCCTGGGTACCTGATTCGATAGAGATCTTCATTTAACACCGAGAGCATTCGCGTTGTGGTATCAATATCAGGAACACCGAATTCATCAATCCAGCGGTGAATAAAGCGGTATAAACGATTTAGGATTAGAGCGCCTTCCGAACTCCGCATTGATATATCCGCATGAAATATCAATGCGTGATCATCATCAATCTCGATGATGTGGGCCGGGATATTGAGTTGGGTACCGTATCCGAAATACTGCCAAATCCGCTCCACGGTATATGCACCTGAACACACCGAATGGGTCGTATGATTGTATTCGGGAGACTCGGAAAACTGCCTGCGGTGATAGATGGTTTCCAATCTGAAACTGTTTATCAGACGGGATGCTTCTGACTCGAACTGCTCGCGCCGTTTAGTTTCCTGTTCCAATTCTTCATGCAGCTTTTTATTTTCAGCGGAGAGTTCGCGCCGGCTTTTTCGAGCATCATTTGAGTTTCGTTTGAACAAAAGGCATCCTTAATTAATTCCAGTATCACCGCAGCTAATAGCGTGCAGAACTGCTGAGATAAGCATCGAAATTAGTATAACCCGTTTTTTAGAGTTTTACGGATTAATCAACCGGCACTTCATTTTTCAAGAGTCTTCCCGGACTAAATAGGGCCTCCTGAAAAAACCTTAACCCTATACATATAAATGAAATATTGCT
>CAWZYW010000292.1:0-4125 GCA_963966255.1 uncultured Salinispira sp.
AGCTGGGGAATCGCGAACCGGAACTGCTTCTCCAGCTTGCCCGCTGCGCCTACGAACTCGAGCAATATTCAGAAGCAGCCCGTCTCTTCGATCAGGCGGGGAGTCAACGGCCGGACCTGATACCCGGCAATGCCTATCTGCGAACCGCCTCGCAGGATGCCGAGGATCAAGGGGCTCGGGGCAACGAATCAGCGGATCTCGGGATTTTCTGGCGGGAAAGCTTAGATTAACGCCTCTCCGGATTCGCATGCTGTGGGACCGCATCAAAAAACCCGCCGCCGGATTCACCGGGCGGCGGGCTCTTTATACGTTTTTTCGGCTCTTCAGCAGTAGATCGGATCAGCGCTTATCCTGCTCAAAGGGCTCTCCCACGGCTTTCGGCGCCTGGGAAGACTTCGAAAACAGCACAAGGGCGATGAGGGTCGCGATGTAGGGGAAGGTTTTCAGAAGGACTTCCGGGAACACCTGCATCTGGGGAATAACCTGGCTGACGTTCGCCATGGTGGTGGCAAAACCAAAGAAGAGGGTTGAGCCCAGGATGCCAAGAGGCTTCCATTGACCGAAGATAAGCGACGCCAGGGCCAGGAAGCCCAGACCCGCCACCGAACCGTTGAACTGTCCCGAATAGGTTACGATAATGATCGCTCCGCCCAGGGCTGCGAAGGCCCCCGAGAGTCCGACCCCGATATACCGGGTCAGGGCCACGTTGATGCCCGCGGCGTCGGCGGCATGGGGATGCTCACCGCAGGATCGCAGGCGCAGTCCCTGAGGGGTGTAATACAGCACATAGTAGGCTATCCCCAGGATCAGGAGCACCACCCAGGTGGTGGCGTAGCTGTTCTGGAAGAACATCCGTCCGATGATCGGAATCCCGCTGAGGATCGGGACGTCGAAGCGGATCAGTCCCTGGATGATCTGGATATTGCCCGAACCGATGATGCCCCGGGCGAAGAAAATCGTCAGAGCCGCAGCGATGGCGTTGATGGCCGTACCAGAAATGATCTGGTTGGCGCTCAGGGTGACCGATGCGAAGGCGTGGAGCATGGAGAACGCGATGCCGGCGATGGCCGCCACCAGTAGTCCCACCCATATCGCCGCCGGTCCCATACTGCCTTCCAGCAAGCGGATGGTCAGCGCCGACGCGAAGGAACCGATGACCATAAGGCCTTCGAGTCCGATGTTCACTACACCAGAGCGTTCGCTGAACAGTCCGCCCAGTGCGGTGATCAGCAGGGGAACGGTATATGCGATTGCGTAGGGGAAAATCTGCATGATAATTTCCATCAGGCGTTCCTCCCTCGTTTGAAGTATTTCAGGATCCGCTCAAAGAGGATCTGGCAGGCAGCGCCGTAGAGGATAAATCCGATGATCAAATCCCCCACCTCCGGCGGTACCCCGGTCATGGACTGCATAAATCCCTTGCCGGTCTGCAGGATGCCGAAAAACAGGGCCGCGAACAGGGCACCCACCGGCGTGCTTCCCCCAAGCAGGGCTACGGCGATTCCGTCGAAGCCCTGGATGGGCAGCTTCCCGATTTCCACGTGGTTTGAAAAACCCGCGTAGAACGTAAAGCCCGCAAGACCCGCCAGGGCGCCGGCGATGGCCATTGAGAGAATGATATTCCGGTTTACCTTCATCCCCGCGTATTCGGCGGCGAATCGGTTATAGCCGGCGGCCTTCAGCTGGTAGCCAAGCACCGTCTTGTTGATGATGATGGCGATAATCACCACGAAGATTATGGCGATGATCAGGCCCAGGTTCAGGAAGGAATTTCCGGTAATGTCCCTGAGCCAATCAACCTGGAGGCTTGCTTCCACCGGAAGACGGGCCGACTGGGTTTCCTGGTTCGGGTCTTTCAGGATGGTGTCCTGAATCCCGTAATAGGCGATCCAAAGCGCAATGAAGTTCATCATGATGGTCGCCACGACCTCATGCACGTTGAATTTCGCCTTCAGCAGCCCGGGAATAAAGCCCCAGAATGCCCCGCCGAGCATGGCTCCGAGCATCATGACCGGCAGCAGAATCGCCTTGGGAAGGTTCAGGGTGAGACCAAGTGCCGTGGCGACGAAGCCGCCAAAGAGCATCTGTCCCGCCGCACCGATATTGAACAGGCCGGTGCGGAAGGCGAAGGCCACCGACAGGCCGGTGAGAATAAGGGTCGTGGCTCCCGCCAGGGTGTTTCCGATGCGCTTGATGCTCATCAGGCCGCCGCGGAACAGGAACCAGTAAGCGGAGAACGGATTATTGCCGGTGATGACAATCAGCACCGCGGCGATCAGCATCCCGAATGCGATTGCCATCAGGGCGATCTGCAGTTGATGTGGGATGCGTATTTTAAACGTCGATACTCGTTTCAACTCAGGCTCCTTTCTCGATGCCGGCCATCATCAGGCCGACTTCGTTTTCATCGGTTTCGCTGGTGATCACCTCACCGACCTTGGTTCCGCTGTTGATGACAACAACCCGGTCCGAAAGGTCGAGGATTTCATCGAGCTCCAGGCTGACCAGCAATACCGCCCGACCGGCGTCCCGCTGCTCGACCAGCCGCTTGTGGATATATTCGATGGAACCCACATCCAGGCCCCGGGTGGGCTGGACCGCGATGAGTACCTCGGGGTTATGGCTGATTTCCCGGCCGACAATCGCCTTCTGCTGATTTCCCCCGGAAAGAGCCCGGGCCTTGGCGATGGAGCCTTCACCGGAACGGACGTCGAACTCCTTGATTAGCCGCTCGCTGTAGTTCCGGATCTCATCGAACTGAAGGAATCCCATGCGGCTGAACGGCTCGTTCTGGTGTATTTCGAGGATCATGTTTTCCTCGATGGAATAATCGAGCACCAGTCCCCGTTTCTGCCGATCCTCGGGGATGTGGGCAAGGCCCGCCTCAAAGCGTTCCTTTATGTTAAGACCGGCAATGTCCTTTCCGGCAAGGCTGATCACGCCGGATTCGACCTTCCGCAATCCCGTCAAGGCTTCCACCAACTGGGCCTGTCCGTTTCCGTCGACCCCGGCTATACCGAGGATCTCGCCCCGGCGCAGCTGAAAAGAGAAGCTCTTCACAGCCTCCTCGCCCCGGGTTCCCATGACCACCAGGTCCTTCACCTCGAGGGCGATCTCCCCGGGATTCGACTCACCTTTTTCGACATGGAAGGAGACTTCGCGGCCTACCATCATTTCCGCCATTTTCGCCTCGGTGGTGTCTTTCACGTCGACGGTGCCGATGACCTTGCCCCGGCGGATGACGGTACAGCGGTCCGCCACTTCTTTGATTTCCTTGAGCTTATGGGTGATGAGGATGATGGACTTACCCTCTTTCAGGAGGCTCCGCATGATTTTCATCAGTTCGTGGATTTCCTGGGGGGTGAGAACTGCTGTGGGTTCGTCAAAAATAAGAATTTCCGCGTCGCGATAGAGCATTTTCAGGATCTCCACCCGCTGCTGCATACCTACGGATATATCCTCGATCTTCGCGTAGGGATCCACGTCCAGCCCGTATTGCTGGGAAAGTTCCTTGATCTTCAGCGCCGCGCCTTTGCGGTCGATGGCGATGCCGTTCATGGGCTCCATGCCGAGGATGATGTTCTCGGTCACCGTGAAATTATGCACCAGTTTGAAATGCTGATGCACCATGCCGATGCCCAGGTTATTGGCCATGGTGGGATTTTTAATTTGAACCGGCTCACCCCGCACGACGATCTGGCCGGCATCGGGTTGATACAGGCCGAAGAGAATACTCATAAGCGTGGATTTCCCCGCGCCGTTCTCGCCAAGAAGTGCATGGACTTCGCCTTTGCGCAGTCCCAAGGTCACGTTGTCATTGGCGACGATCCCGGGAAACTCCTTGCGGATGTTTTGCATCTCGATGATTTTTTCCATAGATCTCCCTTTATGATCTCCCCCATAAGGAGGTGATTCCGCGAACCGGAGGAAGGCCGGAGCGCAGCGTAGAAAATATAATAAACCGGCAATGCAAAAAAAAACAGGGGCAATTTGCCCCTGTTTCATCCGCATAATCCCCAGGCGGATGCCCGGGGATTTTTTTAACGTTATTACGGAATCAGGTTACCCTGCTGATCGCTGACGACGATGTCGCCGGCTACGATGGCAGCGAAAATCTCGTCAACC
>CAWZYW010000293.1:0-4124 GCA_963966255.1 uncultured Salinispira sp.
GCCCAGACGAAGGTCATGCGGCCCAGGGGAATCAGGGCCAGGGTGACCGGGTAGGCGATGATGGAGAGGATAATGCCCTGGGTAACCGTGCGAACCCCCCGATGTAGCTTGTCCGCGCCGTAATACTGGGCCACCAGGGCGTTGGTATAGCCTATGAGTCCGATAAACAGGCTCTGAAACACGAAATTTGAAAGTCCGCCCGACATGGCCGCTGCCAGGGCTTCCATGCTGACGAAGGAGAGAAAGTAGCGGTCCGCAAGCATCATAAATGTTTCCGAGGCCTGGGAGATCACCATCGGAAGGGCGATGGCGAGAATCTGGCGATACGTGATCCGTGTTTCAGTGGCGAGCATGGAAGGAACTATATTGTCCCGGCGGGCCTGTGTCCAGCCGGTTTCACCTGATATAATCATTCCATGGAAGCCAGATTTCAGAGACAGCATGAGCTTATCAAGGCAACCGGTGACGCCCCGATAACCCCCGGCGACATCGAAGAGGCATTGTCCTCAGCGGGTGTTCGGCAGGGAGAAACGCTGATGCTCCATGCGTCGCTCAGCCGTATCGGCTGGATCGTCGGCGGAGTCCAGACGCTGATAGACAGCATTTTGTCCCGGCTCGGACCCCGGGGTCTGTTGGCAATGCCGGCCCACAGCAATGATCTCAGCGACCCGGCGAATTGGGAAAACCCTCCGGTGCCCGAAACCTGGGTGCGAGTGATCAGGGACCACATGCCGCCGTACGATCCCGGCCGATCGCCGGCTCTGCGCCTGGGCATGGCCGCCGAGTATTTCCGAAGCCTGCCGGGGGTGGTGCGAAGTGCCCATCCCCATTATTCCCTGGCAGCCCTGGGACCGGAAGCGGAGGACCTGACAGCGAACCATGCGCTGGATTTCTCCATGTCCGACTCAAGCCCATACGGGCGGCTTTACGCGAAGAACTCCCGCATCCTGTTATTCGGCGTGGGATATGAAAACTGCACATTGCTTCATGTCGCCGAATACCTGGCGCATTGGCCCGGCAAGCAGGAAGAAGCGTATCGCGCGCCGGTTGAACGCCGGGGCGGCAAAACAGTCTGGAAGGAGTATCGGGATTTTAATTTCGACACCGATGATTTTCCCGAGATCGGCAAAGCATTCGAAGCGGCGCATCCCCAGGCCTTTGCCCGGGTGAAATTGGGCCTTGGTGAAATTCTGCTCATTGAGTCACGAATGCTGGTGGATTTCGCGGTGACCTGGATGGAAAGTCATCGCCGTGATGAAGGGAATCCTTCGGGTTGAGCTTACTTTCGCCGGCGGATTTTAACGTCGGTGCCGCCGAACAGGGCAATCCCCTGGATGCGTACCGTCGGGGCTCCGGGATGTTCATCCGCCTGCTGTATACCCCGGGGAGAGGAGAACCCCCCGAATATCGCGAATCCCCCGACGGAATAGTTCACCCCCTCGGGAAGGACGATGTCCACTCCGCCGAATACCGCAACCACGTCGATGACCGTTTCCCCCGGGGGGAAGATCGCTTTACGCAGATCGAGCCTGAGTCCCCCGAAAACTGATATGCAACTGGTCTTGGGGGCCATTTTGATCATGCCGTTGGTTTCGCTGCCGGAGAAAATGGCGATTTTATCCATGCGCTGCGGATAAGATCCGAAATTGATCAGTTCGCCGGCGGCGGGGGACTGGTATTCCGCAGGGGGACGCATGGGTTCCGGGGCGCGCTGCGCGCTTGCCGGTAGCTTCCTTTTCTGCGCGAGAAACGAGAGCTCGTCTATTGTTCCTGCGGCGTTTACGTCTTCCACGGCGCTTTCATATACTTCCATGGATATGTGGTCATTCGAAAAACGACCGGTGAGCTGATCGATGAGCAATTGTTTGCGACGCTCCAGTTCCAGTTCGGATTGATCCATCTGCAGTACCTCGGACACGGCGATCTCCTCATGAGTATAGCACGGGGCTTCGCTCAATAAAACCCGCGTACTGCACATCCCTGTCACCGATATATGAGATAAATAGGCAGCGCTCAGTAAATAAAGCGGATGCCCAGCCTGAGGGTATACCCTCCCAGTTCCCGATTGGGAAATACGTCCGTGGTTTCGCCGATCTGGGCCGACAAATCTCCGTAGACGGTAAAGCCCTGATAAAGCGAGAAACTCGCGCCGCCGTAGACCAGGGCGGACAGGTCCACAGGACTGATGATGGAGCGTACATA
Organism: uncultured Salinispira sp.; assembly: GCA_963966255.1. GTDB lineage: Bacteria > Spirochaetota > Spirochaetia > DSM-27196 > Salinispiraceae > Salinispira. The sequence continues at coordinate 2,203 of CAWZYW010000293.1, forward strand.
GGCGTTCACCAGTTGGTCTATTCCCAGGGACACTTCGCCGTAACCGTAGATCCCGTAATCCGCTGGGGCGCCCTGAGCGGTAAACTCAGCCCCCGGTTTGTACAGGGCTTCTGCCCGGAGGCTCAGGGAGAGCCGCTGGCCGATGTTCGGCAGTCCGTAAAATCCCCCGCTGATAAGCAGTCCGTCCAGAATATCACTGCCGCCGGGGATTTCGAGGATGGTGGCGGTGGGAAGGGCAAGACTCGCGCTGGCGTGCCAGTTGATCCCCGCGCCGCCCTGCAGGCTCAGGTATGCGCTGTGATCGTCCCGGTTACCTGAATAGAAATATCCGGTTTCCACCGCCGTATCGAATAAACGATCGAGTTCGAATCCCAGGCGGAGACCCGCGCCGCTGTCGGACAGCTCGGGGAGAGTAGTGGGATCGGCGGGCTTATAGGTCGCCGGATCAATCATTTCCGGCATTGCCACCGCTTCGAGAAAGGCGAAGCGGCCGAGGGGGAAGTACAGAGCACTGAGCCACTCGCTCTGGTTCCGGTATTCCTCGGCGGACAGGTTCACGTTCAAATCGGAAGAGCCCAGCAGAACGTCGGCGGCGTTGAACACCAGCCCCTCGCCCCAGCTGAGACGGGTTTTCCCGAGGGTCAGACGCATGTTTTCGAACCGGGTTCTCAAGTATGCCCGGTCGATGGTCAGCAGGTAGCTCACTCCCAGGTCCGCGCTGATTTCCAGGTACGCCCGGACATTTCGATTGCCGGTGGAATTGATTTTTATCTCTCCCAATCCAACCGGCAGCAGCGCCAGGTCCAGGTTATCCGGATCCGGGTTTATCAGGGCGGTGTAGGTCAGATCGAGGACCACCGAAGTCTGAGTCTCTGCGCTGATAAACGTCGGCAGGAGATACAACAGTATGATGATCAAGGCAGCCGACCGGAGGCCCATGCCCCCGGTCGGGCGTCGCTTGCCTACCATGTTAAATTCTCCCTGGAGAAAAAGTCCAGATCGATATCGATATCCACGTCGATATCCTCGATGATGAACTCCGTCGAAGAGTTTCTCTTGAGCATGTCCTGCACCAGAATATGAACCGGAAATACGTAGTCGTCTACTTCGTCGAATTCAAGCACCCGTTCCACCTTGAGAAGACGGTCGCTGAGGGAGTACATTTCGCTTTGTACCCCGTTGCCGGTCTCTTTCTCGATCCAGATGATCTGCCTGGGGTATGCCACAGAAGATCTGCGGGCTTCGAGCTCGATGACCCAGGTATCGTCGCCGGCCAGGACCTCGCTGCGGAAATCCACCACTTTATAATCGTCAAGCAGCGATTTACCTCCGGTCATGTCCTCGTAGCTGACGTCGGATCCCAGAATTCCGTCCCGCAACGCTGAACCGGAAAGACGAATTTCTTCCTCGGCGTCCGGATAGTAAATATACAGATCGTCTTCGCTTCGCAGGATTTTCTGACCCAGTTCTTCTACGCTGGTGAACTCGATAAGACTGTAGTCACTGCCGAGGCTCCAGCTGTCGAACGTACTGATTTTTTCCCCGAAGCGGTCATTGATGACCATGCGGCCACGGACGAAGGCCGAATCGAACACTTCCTGATTCTCCATTTCCAGGATGAGGTTTTCAGCCTCTTCGAATTGGGCAAAAAGACCGGTGACGGTTATAAATACAAACAGTAGGCCCACTACGGCTAGTCGCGTTTTCATTTCAACTCCTTGTTCAAATATATCGCAGTGACTAATAACTCTTCATGGCTTCCACCGGCTTGATTTTAGATGCCTGGCGCGACGGCAGCAGGCTGATGGAAGAAGCAACGATTACCCCGCTGATTGCGGCGAAAATGACATGGAAGGCTTTCAATTTGGTGTACACCACCCCGGATATCTCAAAATCCTGTCTCTTATACACATCTCCGAGCC
>CAWZYW010000294.1:0-4089 GCA_963966255.1 uncultured Salinispira sp.
CGGACAGGTTATGAACGCCCGGGAGCTGTCCGAAGGGCTGAATCTCTACCAGGTTCGCTGTCCCATCGGCGTGCTGGCGATGATCTTCGAATCCCGACCGGACGCGGCGGTGCAGATCGCAAGCCTTGCCCTGAAAAGCGGAAATGCTGTATTGCTGAAAGGCGGCAGTGAGGCCCGGGAAACCGTGGGAATACTCGCCCGGATCATCCATGACGCGGCTACTGAAGCCGGCATCCCCTCCGGTTGGCTGGGGACTCTGGAGGACCGGGAAGCCGTACGCGAAATCCTCGGCCTATATCGATATATCGATCTGATCATCCCCCGCGGCAGCAACGAATTCGTCCAGTACATCATGAACAACAGCAGCATCCCGGTCATGGGCCACGCCGACGGCATCTGCCACCTCTATATAGATTCCCAAGCCGACCTTGATATGGCCGTGGAACTGGCGTACGACTCGAAGACCCAGTACGTGGCGGTATGCAATGCCATGGAAACCCTGCTGGTGGACCGAAGCATAGCGAGTGATTTCCTGCCGAAGATGGCCGAGCGCATGGCGGAAAAAGCGGTGGAAATCCGGGGCTGCAATGAGACCCTGCGCATCCTGCCATCGGCGAAGAAGGCGACGGATGACGACTGGTCCACCGAATATCTGGATTATATCCTGTCGGTGAAAATCGTGGGAGGGCTCTCCGAGGCGGTGGAACACATAAACCGCTATGGCTCGGGCCACACCGACGGCATTGTCACCCGTGACCGCCGTGTGGCCGAGGTTTTCCTCAACAGCGTCGACACCGCCAGCGCCTTATGGAACTGTTCTACCCGATTCGCCGACGGCTACCGCTACGGCCTGGGTGCCGAGGTGGGCATCAGCACCCATAAAATCCATGCCAGGGGACCGGTGGGCATGGACGGTCTGACCATCTATCAATGGCGGGTTCTGGGAAGCGGGCAGATGGTCGGGGAATTTGCCGATGGCACCCGGACATTCACTCATCGGGAAATCCCGTCAGACGGGGATCCCTTCGGCACCTCATGAGCGCGGGGGATCGCAGCGCCGCCGAACGCCGGGCGGATTTGGCTAAGGCGCGCCGGGTAGTGATAAAAATCGGCACTCGGACCATCAGCGCCGAAGAGGGTCCGGGAGTCGACCAGGAATATATCCGGTCCCTGGCGGCATCGGTGGCGCGGCTTCGGGACCGGGATATCCAGGTGTTGCTGGTAAGCTCCGGAGCCATAGGCATGGGAGCCCGGGCCCTGGGCCTGACCCAGAGGAGCCAGAGCGTGACCATGCGCCAGGCCTGCGCATCCATCGGCCAGCCCCTTCTCATGCAGAGCTATCGGGAAGCCTTCCTGGCCCATGATCTCATCACCGCCCAGGTGCTGGTTACCCGGGACCTGTTCAACCGCCGGGGCAGCTTCAACCACCTCAAGAATTCCGTGGAAAAACTCCTGAAGCTGGGCAGCATCCCCATTATCAATGAAAACGACAGCATCAGCACCGAGGAGATCAGCAGAAGTTTCGGTGACAACGATCAGCTCTCAGCCCACGTGGCCAGCAAAATCGATGCGGAGCTTCTGATCCTTCTCAGCGACGTTGATGGTCTGTATGACAGGAATCCCAGATACCACGCCGATGCGCGATTCATTCCCTACGTGCCGGAGTTGAAGGAAGAACACCATCTCGCCGCTCGCGGCAAGGGCAGTGCCCATTCCACCGGCGGTATGAGCACCAAACTCAAGGCCGTTGAAATCGCCGGTGATGCCGGCTGCACCGTGGTTCTGGCCCACGGCCGGGATCCGGGAGTGATTGAACGGATTATCGGTGGTGAAGAGATAGGCACCCTTTTCGGAACCAGCGAGGTGATGAAACAGCGAATCCGCTGGATCAAGAACGCGGAACCCGCCGGACGCCTCAGCATCGATCAGGGTGCCCTGGAAGCGATCCTGAAGCGCCATAGCCTGCTGGCCAGGGGCATCGTATCCGTGGAAGGGGTGTTTCCCCGGGGTTCGGTGGTGCTGGTGAACGACAAGGTCAAACTGATCAGCTCCCTGGACAGCACTTCGCTGGAGAAAGTCATCGGGGTGCACAGCGAAGAAATACCCCGGATCCTGGGTTCCGGCAGCCCGGAAATCATCGCCCGTCCCGAAGATATGTACATCCTCGACGAATAATCATCCATTCGGCTCCCGTCCCGATACACCCGGGGAACAGTATCTCCTGTGCAGAGTCAATCGGGAATCCGGCTGTCCTTTATAATTGCTTCGAATGTCCCGCGATCGGCGCAGAACACCGCATGGCGCTTCATGCGCCAGTGAATCCCGGGATTCGTCGGAGGGATATCCCAGGAATCGGGGGTCACCTCGGTGCTGAACTCTTTTCCGTCGTCAAAATACGCCCGCAGGCCCAGCTTTTCCAGAATCGGCATGCCCGCCGCCAGATCCCATAAGCGGGTGCGGGTCAGGTATGCGATGCTCCCGCCGAGGGCCAGATACAGCATGGCGGAAACGCACGAGCCAGTGGAGAGGGATGGATATCGGCCGTCGTAACGGCCCCATTTCACGATGGTTTGGCTGATGGTGATCACCGGACTTGCCGTCTGGGGACTGGGAGACGGCAGAGGGCTGAGATCCTGGTAATCAGGAAAGACTTCGCAGCCGGCCTGGCCGTAGAGGACCCGATCGCCGTCGGAGATGATCAGTTCGCCGCTGGCGGGAAAGAGAATGCCCCCTTCGCTGAGACGACCGTGATTCATATAACCGATGGAAATTCCCCAACCCGGCAGATGATTGGCATACAGCACCGTACCGTCCACCGGATCAGTGACGAAACATTCCCCGCCGAGGGCCTGGCGGTGATAGTCGGGATCCTTGCCCCGGGAAGTCTCCTCCCCTATGAAGTATCGCCCGGTAGGACCCGAAAGCCGCTGCATGATCAACGCCTCGATGCTGGTATCCGCTTCGGTGACGATGGTGTTGTCGCTTTTTATGCTGCGCTCCGCCGAGCTTTGTATATCCAGGGCGAGCTTTCCGCATTCATGCAGCAACTCGACGATCTCTTCAGCCTTCCACGCCATGGGTCCTCCGTGTATACTCGAAGAGTACCAAAAGCGCCCCGGCCTTACAATCATCAGTAAGGATTGCCGGCAGGGAAACCATCGGGCGTTCGGAAGATAAGAGCGTAAGAGCCGATGCCGCAATCGGCACCGAAAACAAGGCGCAGAACACAGGAGACACGGATGAGCAAAATACTCGCCTGTATCGATTTTTCCCCCTTGACCGAGCGAATCGTCGAGGAGACCCGTCGCCTCGCCGATGCCGCCAAATCTGAAGTCCTGCTGGTGAGCGTCATCGGCGATCGGCCGAACATGCCCCAGTCGGTAATGCACGACGAAAGCCTGGAAGAAGAGGGCACCAAACGCCGCAAACTCATCAAGCAGCTGATGAATATCCGGGATGATATGGCGGACGAAGGTATAAATTGTTCGATCTCCACGCCATCAGGACTGGTGGCGGACGCCATCGCCCGTGAGGCAAGTGAGTTCGGGGCTGACTATATCCTCATGGGCAGCCACGGAAACGGCGCCATGTACCATCTGGTTGTCGGATCGGTAGCCGAAGGTGTGCTGAAACGCACTGGCAAGCCGGTGATCCTGGTTCCCGGAAAGGCCGGTTGATTCTCAGTGCCTCACTGATTATGTTTCCCCGCACACGCGCGCACATCATTTCAGCATTGAATCGCAGAAATAAAAAAACCCGGCGCTTTCGCGCCGGGCATCACTTCGCTTGATTCATCTCAAATTGTACAGCATTGTTTTCAGCGCTTCGCTCTGAAGCTTGCGGGGATTGTTCCGGGCCTGCCGCGGATTAACGCCGCCGTCGATGAGTCGGTGGATCTCATCCCGGGTGCTTACACCGAGATCGTGCAGGGTTCCGGGCATACCGAAATGGCTCCGCAGTTCCCGGAGATGATCGGCGGCTTCCCGGGGAGTATCGCGGCCGATGGTTTTACTGATGTCCAGGATGCACTGGCGTACCCAGAGGGCTCCGCCGGGGTGCTGGCAATCGTCGTCGGACAGGGCGTAGTTA
>CAWZYW010000295.1:0-4086 GCA_963966255.1 uncultured Salinispira sp.
GTACCCCACCCTGGAAGCCAAGCTCTGCGGCGGGCTGTATATTGCCGGGCAGACCAACGGTACCAGCGGCTATGAGGAAGCGGCGGCCCAGGGCCTGGTCGCCGGCGTGAATGCCTGTCTGAGCATCGAAGGGAAAGAACCCCTGATTCTCAGCAGAGCCGAAGCCTATATCGGCGTCCTCATAGACGACCTGGTGACCCTGGGAACCAAAGAACCCTACCGCATGTTTACCTCCCGGGCGGAGCATCGTATCAGCCTGCGTCACGATTCGTCGGACATGCGTCTGTACCGCAAGGGCTGGGACCTGGGACTCCATACGAAGGAGCGCTGGGATGAATTTCTGGACAAACAACGGGGCCTGGATGAAATCAGGGAACTCCTGGCGAAGCGGCGCCTTTCGGAAAAAGAGCTGGATCGGGCCGCCGCGGTCCTGAATGACGATAAGATGCATCTCAAGCGTCTTCCCGGTAAGACGTTTATGCAGATTTTAAAGAATCCCGCCGCAAAGATTGAAGACCTGGTGAGCATCGACCCGGATCTCCTGTCCGGAAAGCCCCTGGAATGGGTCCGTCAGGTTGAGATCGATATTAAGTACGAAGGCTACGTGAGCCGTCAGGAAGAACAGATTCTTCGCTTTAATAAGATGGAAAAGATGAAAATTCCCGCGGAATTCGATTACGATGGGGTTATGGGTCTTTCCAACGAGGCGCGGGAGAAGTTCAGGGATGTCCGCCCACTGTCAATCGGTCAGGCAAGCCGGATCAGCGGCGTGCGGAATTCCGACATCGCCATCCTCATGGTTGCGGTGGCACGACGCCCCGGCCAGAGCGACGGGGAGAAAGCCATCAGCGAGGAGTTGCTGAACAGCAGCAAGGTATGAATCAGGAACTGCAGGAGACATTGCGCCGGGGCCTGGATGAGCTCGATCTGGATGCGCCGAGATTGCTGCCCCGCCTGAAGCTATATTTCAGCGAACTCCTGCTCTGGAACCCGAAGCTCGGGCTGCTTGAAGCTGACGAGACGGAGATTATCACCAAGCATTTTCTTGATTGCGCCGCCGGCATCGGCGTTCTGAGATCCATCGCCGACCAGATTATTCAGGATCGGGATATCGACCGGGAGGGCGATGCCCTGCGTCTCGTGGATCTGGGTTCGGGGGCCGGCCTACCGGGAGTAATCATCGCCATGATCCTCAGCGAGGACATCAACCTCGAGGTGCATCTGGTTGAGAAACAACAACGGCGATGCGGATTCCTGCGCAACATCGTACCAATCCTCGGACTCAATGATGTGGTCTCCATTCATCAGAAGAATTTCCAAGAGATTCCCGGCAAATTTGATATCGTCACCAGTCGGGCGTTCCGCAATCTGAACGGTGAACAGCTGGCCCTCCAGCGCGCACTCCTGGTTCCCGGAGGTCGCATAGCGGCATACAAGGGACGGGCCGAAACCATAGAGGCGGAGATGGGGCCGGAGTTCCGTGCTGCCGATCTGATTCCGTTGAAGGTGCCGGGCCTGGAAGACGAGCGACACATGGTGGTCCTATAAGCCTCCGGAGTGCCGAAGAAGCCGCCGTCCGATTGGAGTTGCGGTTTGCCGCGGGTCAGCGGTTGAGCTTATTCATGGTTTTCAGGAGCATCGGCTTATCCACCAGATCGATGAAGCGGGCCTCCACGAATTTTTTGGCGGTTTCCGAATAGCTCCCCGCGCATATGCAGAATCCCCGCCCGGCTTTGGTTTCCTTGATTCTGGAGTGCAGGTCCCTCAGGACGAATTCGCCAACCACACCGGTGGTGCGCACGAATCGGAAGAGTACCACGTCGGCCCAGCTGGAAGTCTCCACTTCGGCGAGAATATCCGAATATTCGCCCTTGCGGACCTGGATGTCGGTGATTTTGGTATTCGCCCGTTTGAAAAACAGGCTGGAGAGCCTTCGACACAGAGATACGAAGTCCGCATCATTTGCCATGAGGTAGGTTTGCAGATACTCGTTTTGAGATAGCTCGCTGCTGCGCTTGATCTGGGCCGCCACGTCCTTGTACTGGGGATTGATGTTGTATATGTCATTGAGATGGGTCAGGGCTTCACCGACGTTCTGCTGTTTTATAAGGGCAGCGGCCAGTCGGTATTTCAGTTCCAGCATTAGTTCGGGTTTGATATTCTGATGTCGGAGGCCGATTTCGAAATCCAGCTGAGCCTTGTCCAGATGGTTCATCTTGAAATGGATGCTTCCGGCCATGACGGCGGCATGGGGCCCGAAACCCGGGTCGGGCCTCAGATGCTCGAAAATCTGAACGGCTTTTTCCATCTGACCGATCTCGTAATAGCTCTGGGCGAGGAAATATAGCGCTTCTTTTTCATCGGGGCGGGCATCCACAACCTTCCGGAGCTTGGTTACCGCTTCCTTATGGTGCTTCAGCCGGAACAGAGACAGGCCAAGGTATTTTGCGCTGTCCAGATGCTCGGGATTGGTTTTGGACGCGTTGTTCATATAGCCGGCGGATTTTTCATAGTTCTTCCGCTTGTATTCGATGACTCCCAGATGGTAGTTAATCTCGAACATTTCCGAGTCAAAGGTCCTGGCTATCAGCAGGCCCTTGTAGGCTTCATCGAATATGTTCAGATTGTAGGCGGAAAGAGCGTGCCGCAGGTTCACGGTTTTTTCATCGATCTCAGGATGACTGGTAGATAATTCCAGGAGCATGGCGTTGGTCCGAAGGGACTTTTCCCAGTCCTGATCGTTGAAATAAATATCACCCAGGCTGGAAAGGGCCTCGATATCCTTGGGGTTTGCTGCAAGACGTTTATTCGCCTCTTTGATAATCTGGTCGCGATTCTTGCTTTTCTTTTTCCGGGGTGCAGTATCGTCGTCATCCTTTCGCCCGCGCATAAGGAGTACCACGGTGATAAGGCCAAGGAGAAGCACTGCGAGTCCCGCTATGAGAATCGGAAATAGATTCATGTGATAATTATCCGGCAGAGCATCAATACTTGTCAAGAAATGCCCTGAAACCTACAATATATGGAGTACAGGGGGACGATATGATCGGAATTCGCCTTGCCGACGGGAGCTATTACCCGATTCTCGATGAGACCCAGCGGCTGCGCAAACGCATGGTGCTCGGTCCGGCAAATGATGACCAGCAGGAAGTGCATATCCAGTTTTACCGGGATGATTCCGATGCATTTATCAGTCCTGAATTCCTGGGCAGCGTAAATCTCCAGCATCTGTCTCCGAAGAAGAAGGACGAAAAAAACATATCCATCATCATTTCCATAAACGAAAGCGATGAGCTGGAAGTCACCGCCCGTGACGAAGACGGCGGTGACGAGCGTCAACTGGTCCTGCAGACCCGGGGCCAGGGAGGCGCTGATCAGAACCTTTTCGCCGGAGATGATTTTTCCCTGGATGACGATGTCCAGCTGCCGGATCCCGGCGATTTTATCGGCGAGCGGGAGGACATGGAAGCTCTCCATCAGGAAGCGGCGCAGGGCGGCGGATCACTCATCGAAAATGAAGAATACGAGTGGGACCGGGGAGGCGAGACCGATTTCGCCGAACCTGCGCGGGAAGGCCTTGGAGCCGGGGTAATCGCCGCGCTGGTCCTGGTGGCGGTGAGCCTGACTGTGGGAGCAAGCTTCCTCATTTTCCGCCTGCTCCAGACCGGCGATATCCCGCCCATCGACAGCTCGCTTCCCGGAGTTTTTCGCTTTATCCGTCATATCGCTTCGGATTTCACGAAATTCTTCGTCTGACGCCGGCAGACCGATATATTCCGTTGTATATGATAAAACTCTCAATGATCAGAAATAAACCGGGCCTGCCCGGGACGTTAAAAGCCGACATCGTCCGCCCAATGCTGCGGCGTGTATTCATCGCCTTGTTCTGGCTTCTTCCCATGGTGCTTCTGACTGCCTGCGACTCGGATCTCGAGGTTTCCGGGGTGGGGATTGATGAGTTCCGCCGGCGGGTATCTGCCGGGGATCGGGAATTCCTCCGATCCCTCCCCCTGGATGATTTCCGTGTTCGGGAACTCAACCGCAGGTATCCCGGGGGTTCTTTCTTCCTGGGGGAAACCTTTATTG
>CAWZYW010000296.1:0-4085 GCA_963966255.1 uncultured Salinispira sp.
GGATAACCTTCACCGGGTCCTGGGCGATAATGCTCGCTGTGCGTTCGGTGTTGCTGAACAGCCCGGCTTCACCGAAGATTTCACCGGGACCCAGAGATGCGACGTAGACGGATTTACCGTCGTTATCCAATTCCACGGAAACGGTTCCCTGCACCAGTAGATACATGTTCTGATCGATTTCATGCTCTTCGATAATGGATTCACCGGGATTGAACTCGTACACCGAAGCGAATTCCACTATGGCGTCAAGCTCCTCTTCAAGCAGGTGGGTCCCCAGAGGAGATGCATTCAGCGCTTCATGAATGGTAGAAAGCGGAAGATCGGTTTTCTTCATATCCCCAGTATACTAGGCCGATGATCAGTTTTCCTCTTTTAAGTCAATTTCTTGAATTTCTTTACTCGATTCGGCTCCCAGGTCTTTGAGTACCTGTATCCGGTTGATGAGATTTCCCCTGCCGCTGCTGAGTTTGCGGCTGCCGCTGATCCAGGCGCTTCGGGCCTCGTCGAGTTTATCGCCGATCTTCTGCATGTCCTGTATAAAACCGTGGAATTTGTCGTACAGGGCACCTGCTTTTTTCGCGATAATCCGGGCATTGCGTTGCTGACGGTCACCCTTCCACATCTGCTCGACGATTCTCAGTGAAAGATACAGGGTGGTGGGGCTGACCAGGAGAATCCGTTGATCCAGGCCCTGCTGGAACAGCGAGGGATCGGCCTGCTGAGCCGCCCCCAGGGCCCCTTCGACCGGGACGAACATAAGAACAAAATCTGGGGCGTTTAGTCCCCGAAGTTCCGCATAGGGCTTGGCCGACAGTTCTCTGATGTGTTGCCTCAGGCTGTCGAGATGCCGGCTGATATGAGCCGTCCGTTCCTCTTCGGATGCGGCGTGAAACGCCCGTTCGTATGACAGCAGGCTCACTTTTGAATCGATGATTACATTCCGGTCCTCCGGAAGGTAAAGCACCGCGTCGGGACGATAACTGCGTCCGTCTTCGGCCTGGAAGCTTTTTTGAAGCTCATACTCACGTCCCCGCTCCAGACCGGAAGACTCCAGGACCCGCTCAAGAATCACTTCGCCCCAGGTACCCATTGTCTTGTTATTGCCCCTCAGGGCCTCGCTGAGCTGTTTCGCATCGTCGCTCATCTGCCGGTTCAATTCGGCGAGCTGTTCCAGCTCCCGCTTGAGAAATCCCCGTTCCTGAGCCTCCCGGGCCCGGAATTCCTGGAGATGGTCGGAAAAATTCCGTATCTGTTCTTTGAGCGGATTGATCAGGGTCTCTATCTGCCGTCCGCCGTCATCCCTGAGCTGTTTCTGACGCAGGTCGACGATGCGCTCGGCGGCGGCGCTGAATTCCGACAGGAGCTGGTTCCGGGCGTTCTGGAGCTGGCCGATCTGTTCGCGGTGGTGCTTTTCTTCGGCCTCGCGGCTGGCGGTCACTGCAGCCCGCTGGCGTTCGCTTTCGCTGAGCTGTTCCCGGAGTCTGCGAATCTCCCCTGGGGATGCATCGGTCTGCCTGCGGGACGCGACCCGCATACCAGATAATAGCCCGATCAGGATGCCTAGCAGGAATACGGCTGCGGCGAGAAGCAGGGCGGCGGTCAGATCCATCGCTTAGGTATTTCTCCAGGCCCGGGCATACTGAAGAGGGACCGGGGCTTCGGCATTCAATGCCAGGGCCGCCCGCTGAGGCCAGTATGGATCGCGAAGCAGCTCGCGGCCCAGGGCCACCAGGTCGGCTCTTCCTGCCTGCAGAAGCGATTCGGCGTACTCGGCTTCGGTGATGAGCCCAACCGCGGTAGTTGGTATGCCGGCCTCCCGCCGGATGGTCTCGCTCAGGGAAACCTGAAACCCCCGGCCGGATTGGGAAGGCTTGCCATGGGGCGATATGCCACCGCTTGAGACATGAAGCATGTTTACCGGAACGGATTTCAACAGTTCCGCGATTTTCACGCTGTCTTCAATTTTCCATCCGTTTTCCATCCAATCATCAGCGGAAATGCGTACAAACAGCGCTGCATCGTCCCCGCAAACGCTGCGGATCTCACGGGCAATCTCCAGGATGAAGCGGCTGCGCCCGGCGAAGTCACCACCGTAGATATCCTCCCGGTGATTGGAGACCGGAGAGAGGAAACTGTGAATCAGGTAACCGTGGGCGGCGTGTATTTCGATGACTTTGAATCCCGCGGCGATGGCCCTGCGGGCCGCCAGAATGAACGCTTCCTGGACCTCCTGGATGTCGTCGATACTCATGGCCCGGGGCATGGGGTAGTTTTCCGCGTATTTTACGGCGCTGGGGCCGATGACCTGCCAGCCCCCGTTATCCGGCATCAATGGGCCGAATCCGTCGAAGGGGCGGGAAGTGCTGGCTTTCCGGCCTGCGGGGGCCAGCTGAATCCCCGGCAGGGCGCCTGCGTCGGATATGGTTGATGCCAGGCTGGTAAGTCCCGGAATGTGGTCATCCGACCAGATTCCCAAATCCTCAGGGGAAATTCTGCCCCGGGCTTCCACCGCGGTTGCTTCGAGGATCACCAGTCCGGCACCGCCGTAAGCCCTGGCGGGATAATGCACCATATGCCAGTCCTGCACGGTTCCGTCGACGGCGGAATACTGGCACATCGGCGCCATAACGATTCGATTCTTTACGCGGATCGGACCGATATCCAGCGGGGTGAAAAGCAGTGATTTCATATCGACCTCCCATCGCTTCCAAGGTAACTACTATCTATTGTACCTCAAAGGCGCCAGCATTGCTGTCCGCCGGGATCTGCCAGGCGGCTATTCAGAACTGGTAAAAAACCATAAGCTCGATAGGCGTCAGCACTGCTCCATCCATCTTCTGCCCGCTGGAGAGCACGCTGATCCGTCCCCCGATTTGCACATAACCAAGAATGTTCAGATACACCGCCGCACCATGGCTGAGCAGAAAACCCTGATAATCAGCATTGTCGAAATAGTATCCGGCGTCGGTGAACAACAGCACCCCCGGCACGATCTGGGGCAGGATAATCGCCGGAAGACCGAGCCTTAATTCCGTGCTCACGGAAGCGAGCAGTGAGGTGGCGAAGCGCTGGGTCTCTATGCCTCGAAAGACCAGGCCGTTGGAATATGACTCTTCAACGGGAATTGCGCTGCCGTCCAGGTATCGGACCCCCGCGAAATTTGCCAGATACAGCGAAAGGCGGTTCTTCGGTTCATCCGGGGTCTGATCGAAAATCGGAAGATAGCTCCTGACCCAGAATGAAGCATGGAAATAGTCACTGTATGAGTTTATACCCGCGGGAGCGTATTCCAGCTCAATACGGGCATCCAATCCCGACGCCACATAGTGAGAATCGAATGCCGCATCATCAAAACTGAGACGCGCTATTAACGCATGGTTCACAAAACCGCTGCCCTCCGGCAGTCCGGCGGCATCCAGGTATGAGCCGGAAATATCACCGGTAGCCGTGAAATAGTAGCCCTCGTAGAAAAGGGACGCCCTCAGCATATCCCGTTCTTCCCGTCCCGGCGGCAGAATTCCCTGCTGGAATCCCGCGTTCCAATTACCCCTGAAACGGGTGACCGACACTGCATCCTCGGAGAAATCCCCGTCCTGGGGAAGATAGTAGCTGCCGTCGGCCCGCCGATAGTAGGGAATGCCGTTATAGGCGACTTCCCCGCCGACGAAAACCATGGAATCAAGACCGGGAAGCACATCAAGACCCGAAAGACCGAGCTGAAACTCCGCCGCCCAGAAATCCGAAGGTGCAAAACTGAAATTCAGATCTGCTTGGGCGACGATCGACCCGGGGATAAGAATTGCCAGACTTAATATCGCAAGTACTCTGTTTCGCTTCATGGATTGAACCTGCCTAGCTGTCGTATTTGCATGATTCTAATACCATAGGACCAGTAATGGGGAAAGTCGAGAGCTATCTCAGGTAGAAGATGAAAATATTCTGCTGCATGGTTTCTACGCCGTTGACATTGGCGAACGCGCATCTCATTGGCTTGCAGAACAAACTGGAATGATCGTCCGCAAGAATATTTAAAAAAAAGGGGCTGTCTGAGAACTAACTCAGACAGCCCTTGTTTTATTTAAACC
>CAWZYW010000297.1:0-4083 GCA_963966255.1 uncultured Salinispira sp.
TCCCAGGGGATCCAGATCCTCCGTGAGGTATTGGGAAAGTTGTTCCTTGAAAAAATCCGTGAGAATTTTCGCTCCGGCATCATACCCGTCTTTTCCCAATTCCGGCTGGTCCTGTACCTGAAGCAGGGTATGTGGGATGAACTGGCCGTTCACCCGAAGGCTCGGCAGACTGTAACCCAGCAGCGGGCAGCGGCTTTCGATGAGCTGCTCATCCCGGAATTTTACCGAACCCCGCCGCGCCAGATATTCTCTGACGATCCATTCGGCCTTGAAGCCAACATGATAGGCTCCGATATACTGGTTGGGAATCAGGATATAGCGGGTCTTCGGGGTCCGCATGGTAAGGTCCAGAAGTATATTCGCCTGGGCGACCCGTTTGCCGGTGGCGAAGGGCCAATAGGAGCCGACACCCTCTGAACTGAGCCCCTTGGTGGTGACGATGCTCGGGTTGGCATGGCCACGGGGAGCCACCAGCCGCCACAGCCAGCCCAGAGCCGGCGGGAGCAGGTGCATCATGCCGAGAATGCCGTAGTTCGGATTTTCCCGGGTGGTGGGCGGAGTGCGAACCCCGAAACTCCGGACGTCGACCTCTACTTCCCCGGTTACGGTGTTTTCCACATGACACCGGGGCATGATTACCCGTGGATTGGGGCAGGGTTTTCCCGGGGCATCCATGGTGTGCTCCCAGATCAGGGCGGTAGCCCCGGGCTTGCCGTCTATATTCAGGAAAATGAGGGGTTCCGGCGGATTGATGCACAGCTTCTCCAGGTTCGGTTCCTTGCCGTACTCGTTGAGGTGGTCGCCCCTGAGGAACCAGCCGTTCTCGGCGTCGGTGATTGCCAGTTTTCCGTTCTCGGCGGGGTGGGCCACCGCCACGTCGGCCGCCACGGGGTGCAGTTCGCAGGTATCGTTCAGTTCGAGGAAGAAATCGTCTTTGGGAATGGTATTGTGCGCCAGCAGGATGCGACCGTCGGATTCACGATGGATGGCCTGGGTCATTTCGCTCTTGCCGCCGCCGCTTGCGCCTTCGTGGAGAATGACGAACTCGTTGTCATACGGAGTGATGAGCCTCACCGCGGAACTGTGCAGGGTGGTCCATCCCTCCTGCTCGCCGATATTCAGCAAAACGCCGTAGACGCCTTTCTTCGCGCTCGGTCCGGGATACAGGTTGTAGCAAAACAGTTCATGGCATTTGCTCAGGCGATTATGGACCACTACCTGTTTTCCGCCGAAGTGGGTATGCCGGAACGGCGGGGCTACATACAGAACCGCCCGGGGCGCGAATCCTTCGGGGATCTTCGATGCGGGGATAAATCCCTGGAGATCCGCCAGTCCAGTCACGAAGAAGCCGGCATTCGACGGCGCGATAAGCAACGACGCGTAGCCGCCGGCGTCGTCTCCGCTCCAGAACGGCAAAGCCACCAGTTCTCCCAAGCTCTTGAACCATTCGAACGTTTCGGTCCGGATCGGATCGAAATCCTCACCGTATCTGCTGCGAAAGCGTTCCTTGTCGCTGGGATTGTCGTCCGAGATCAACATCGCTTCCGGATCCCGACGGCGCATATAGGACTCGGCGTAGTTCACCGACGCTCCGTTTTTACACCGGGTCACCGATGCTTCGAGCACCTTGCCCTTTCCGGGAATATCGTAACTGACCTCGAACACATCGGGTCTGCCCTGGAAGGTCAGGTCCAGCAGTTCCTGCCGGCTCTCGGGAATGATCACCTGGTTCGAGTCGAGGATTTCCTGCAGTTCCGGCGCAAGGCGGAACCGGGATACGTGGTTCTGGCTCATGAGGTCTCCATGGTACGTTGTATAATTATGCAACATCATAGGTATATTCTTGCAATTATACAAGAGCCGGCCCGGGCAGGCCCGCTGATTCCGAAGAAAAAACGACCTCTTTTGGAGGCGTGGTCGCCGCTGTACCGGACAAGCCGACCTATATGCTTATCAGAAAGGAATTTGCTAGCGCGACCAGCTCGAATTTGTTGACACTGTTTGAATAAATAGTGTATTCTCCCGACCTATTAGTCACGATACTGAAAAGGTGGTTTGGTATGGCAAAAGCAGCCAAAGGCGCGACCAAGGTTCGTCTGAAAAGTACTGAAAGCGGTCACTGCTATTATACAACCAAGAACAAGCGGAACCTTCCCAATAAAATGGAACTGATGAAGTACGATCCCCACGTGAGGAAGCACGTGCTTTATAAGGAAACCAGCAAGTTCTAAGGGACAACTGGAGGAAAATGTGGCACGGAAATGTAAAATAAGCGGAAAGAAGCCCCTCTCTGGCCATAAGGTCTCGAAATCGAACATCAAGACCAACAAGTGGCAGAAACCCAACATGCAGACAAAGCGGATCTACGACCCCGAGCTGGGTCGGGAAGTACGGCTCCGGCTGTCCACCGCTGCGATCCGCAGCGTTTCTAAAGTGGGTCTTTCGGCCTATCTGCGCAAAAAGGGCCTGACTCTGAAAGACGTGATGTAAGCGTCTCCGGGTCGAATCCCGAACCGCCGGCGGTTTTTGCTGAGTATCCAGCAGAAAGCGCCGGCGGTTTTTTTTATATGTTACGGGCCAAATTCCCCTGATCTGCGGGTGTGAGCATAGATTTCCTTGATATTTGGACCGGCTTGTTCGATCATTATTATGAAATGTCAATGAAAATCAGTGACAGCGACAAGCTGAGAGAAATAATCACCATCGACTCGGAGCTCAACAAGATTCAGGACCAGGATATTCTCCTCGAGCGAATCCTATCAGTAGCCCGGAAAATCACCAATGCCGACGCCGGTTCGATTTACGTCATGCAGGGCGATGTCCTGTACGTGAAATACGCTCAGAATAATTCAATGCAAAAGAAGCTTCCCCCGGGGCAGAAACTGCCCTACAAATTTTTTACCGTGCCGGTGAATACCCATTCCATCTCAGGATACGCCGCTAAAAAGAAGCGGACCGTAAATATTCCTGATTATTACGCCATTCCAAAAGACGCACCGTATTCGCACAATACCAAATACGACAAGGACGCGGGATATATTTCCAAGAGCATGCTTGCCCTCCCGCTGCTTGATGGCAGAGGGACCTGCCTCGGAGTCTTGCAAATCATCAACAAGATGGATGAAGCGGGCGAATATATTCCATTTACCAAGGAAGACGAGCAGCTGGTGGAGCATTTTGCGAACAACGTAGTAATCGCGTTGGAAAAGGCCCAGCTTACCCGCTCCAATATCGAGCTGATGGCTCGTATGTCCCGGGCCCGCGACCCGAAGGAAACCAGCTATCACGTAAACCGGGTAGCGGGCTTTTCGGTGGAAATCTATGACCGCTGGGCATTTAAGGCGGGCATTCCGGAACACAAACGCGACAAGGACCGGGATGTGTTTCGCATGGCAGCCATGCTCCATGACGTCGGTAAGGTCGGCATATCAGACAGGATATTAAAAAAACCCGGGAAGCTGAACGATGAAGAGTACCACATCATGAAGATGCACACCCTCATCGGGGCGAATTTTTTTGAAGACCCGAGGTCCGAATTCGATATCATGGCAAAGGTGGTGGTACTCAATCATCACGAACGCTGGGACGGAACCGGATACCCCGGAAACGCCGATCTGGATGATCCGGAAATTATCGAAGCGCAGGAACGATTCGAAAAGACCGGTACCGTTCACCACGTGGACCCGAAGACCGGCGAAATCGTCAGGAAAATCGACCTGACTCCGCTTCCGGGGAAAAAGGGAAAAGATATCCCGATTTTCGGCCGCATCGTGGCAATCGCCGACGTATACGACGCACTGCGCTCCGCCCGGGTGTATAAAGACGCCTGGACCGAGGAAGATGTCCTGAACGAACTCCGGGCATGCTCGGGCACGCAATTCGACCCCGAACTCATCGAAATCTTCTTCGAGGTTTACGACCGGCTCCAGACCATTGCCGAACAGTTCGCCGATCAATAGACTCTTCCGATATGCATTCCAATGAATACGACTCTTCAGTGCCCATGGCAGCGTCTGATTCCGACGCCGAACCGAAGGCCCGGCGCATCGTCGTGGTGGGAAGCAGCGGGTCGGGACAGACCAC
>CAWZYW010000298.1:0-4078 GCA_963966255.1 uncultured Salinispira sp.
GGGAAACGACTCGGGAAAGCCGCAACCGGGTACCCTGGTACAGCTCTATGAGATGCTCGCCGGCGGGAACCACCCGAAGGGTCACCGGGCGGTTGCCCCGGTACTCGCCGTCGAGATAAATGCGAAACGAATCATCCTCCGGCGTCCAGCCCAGTGAAATGCTTCCGTGGGGGCCATTGTACAATGCGCCTCCCAGTTCCCCGGACACGAATGGACCGATGCGGTCCAACGCCTCGATGCTCCTGATGCTGAAGAGCTGCCGGTGCAGCAAGCCGTCGCCGCCTTCGGAGAGATTTGCCGGGCTGACGACGAGCAGCTCAATAAACAGGTAGGAATCCTGTACGCTGATATAGCCGGCGATAAACAGGTCGGCGTTGAACTCCACCGAAAGCTCAGCAACGAGCTCGGGATCGAAAGCCCCCTCTCCCTCCAGGACTTGCCGCAGTTGCCGATGAAACATGGCAATCAGGGTGCCGCTGCCTCCTTCGGCGATGCTTATTTCCAGCTGACGGTTTACCGGTATCGGAACTTCGCCCCGGTACCCGAGATCTCGAATGCGATTCTCCACCACCGAAAGCTCCTCGCCGATGAGGAAACGCGAATCGATATGACTCAGGTGTTCCCTGATGATCTGCGCAAGGCTCCGCACCACCGGAGCGCTTCTCAGGGGCTCACCTTCGCCGGCGGCCATGGGAAGAATCACAGCAGACCACTTGCGCTGCAGCTCCGACTGAACTTCAGAGTTCAGCTCTTGAGCCTCCTGTGCCAGCAATCCCGGGGAAATCAGGGCCAGGCAGAGAATCGGGAGTATTACCCTGACGAGATTTTGACGGGATACGATCACACCGGCATTTCCGCCCGGCGCAGGGCGTCCTCGACGCGGCGTGCTGAAAAAGGTTTGACGATGTAATCCCGGGCTCCCAGATTCAGGGCGCGGATGATCATGTCCTCTTCATCGATGGTGCTGCACATAATTATCCGGGCCTCGGGATCGTGACGGAGAATATGCTCCAGGGCCGAGATGCCGTCCAGCACCGGCATATTGATATCCATGAACACCAGGCTGCCCGGATTCCGCAGATATTCCCGCAGGGCATGCCGGCCGTCCCCGGCTTCTGCCGCGACCCGGTATCCTGCTTCTTCCACCGCCGAGCGAAGCAGGAATCTCATAAATGGCAGGTCGTCGACGATGATCACTTCCACGCTATATTCGATCCGAAGATTATTCGGCCTCCCAGTTCATTTTAAGGTATGATTCGATAAAATCATCGATATTTCCATCCATTACCGACTGGATATTCCCGGTCTCGGTTTTCGTCCGGGCGTCTTTCACCATGGTGTATGGCTGAAACACGTAGGAGCGGATCTGACTGCCCCAGGAAATGTCCTTCTTCTCCGCGGCATTCTCCGCCTTCTCGGCTTCCTGCTGTTCCTTGTAGTAATCATAAAGGCGGCTCTTCAGCATCTTCATGGCCCGGTCTTTGTTTTTGTGCTGACTGCGTTCATTCTGACACTGAACCACGATTCCGGTCTCGAGATGGGTGATCCGCACCGCCGAGTCGGTCTTATTCACATGCTGGCCTCCGGCGCCTCCGGCCCGGTAGGTATCGACCCGGATATCATCGGGGGAGATTTCGACTTCGATATTGTCATCGATCACCGGCGAGGCATACACCGACGCGAACGAGGTATGACGCCGTCCGGAGGAATCGAACGGAGAGATTCTCACCAGTCGATGAACACCGGTTTCACCTTTGAGGTAGCCGTATGCGTATTCTCCGTCGAGCTGCAGGGTAACCGATTTAATTCCGCCTTCCGCGTCCTGCAGATCAAGGGTCTGGATCTTGAAGCTCTTGGCCTCGGCCCATCGGCTGTACATGCGCAGCAGCATACTCACCCAGTCGCAGGCTTCGGTACCGCCGGCACCGGAATGGATGGTAAGGTAGGCGCTGTCCCCATCATGTTCGTCAGACAGAAGTTCGAGGATCCGCAGTTTTTCATAGCGGTCCCGATACTGCTCCAGCAAGGAGGTGATTTCCTCCTCCATGGCAGCCTCGCCTTCGGCCTTGGCCATATCGAAGAGGTCGCCGAGATCGCCTATCTCACCAACCAGTTCCTCCCATGGCTCGTACCGGCCTTTGAGCCGATTTATTTCGGTCATGACATTTTCGGCCTGTTCCCGATCGTTCCAGAACGCCGGATCGGCGGTTTTATTTTCCAGCTCGGCGACCCGCTGTTTCATGGCATCCGAGTCAAAGATGCCTCCAGGTATCGAAAATAAGCTTTTGAAGGTCTTTTAAAGGGGTTTGCAGCTCTTCAAGCATGTGGGCCTCACTTAATATCTTTACAGATAGGGGTAAAATTGCCGATTATTGTAACAGAAGCCATGTACTGTGCAAACTCCGAACCGGCGATACGCCCAAGAATCATTATACTCACTTTTTTCCTCATCGTCCTCTCTGTAAATTCCGCATGGGCTCAAGACAGCGCGGCGGTCGGGGAGAACCTGGCGGAAGCCGAAGTGTTCACCCCCTTCGTGAGCCGACTCGAGACTGAGGTGATCGGTACTCAGATCCGCCTGAGCTGGACTGATATCCCCGAGCTCGAAAACGTTCGCTATAATATCTACCGGGCCGGTGTGGAAATTACCGGGGACAGCTTTGATCAGGCGCGGTTGAGAGGCACGGTCGAATCCGGGGTGGAAACATTCACAGACAGCATACCCCAGAACGGCCCGTATTATTATGCCGTAATCACCGTCGACCAGGACAATATCGAACTGCCCATATTCATCCCCTTCCGGAATACCAATGTGCTTGCAGCGGTTGTAAGCGATATCCCCGAGGGCTTCGCAGTCAGCGGGATCAGCGGCATCACAGCGGAAGCGGGGGAATCCGCCATCGACGTCCGCTTCCAGACAAGCGGCGATATCGAACGCTTGCTTCTCTACCGCAGCACCTCGCCGATCACGGACAGCGACTCGCTTTCGCGAGCCATAGTCCTTGATACCCTGGATGCCGGAGAGCGCGTATACCGGGATTTCGTCATTCCCGGCATCCCCTATTTCTATGCTATCCTTGATGCCGATGAAGCGGTCTCAGCGGCGCCGGACCTGGTCAGTGGTCAGAACAGCCTGAGCGAAGCCGTGGAACTCCCGCTGGGCCGGCGATACGCCGGCGTGGCCGCCGGCCCCCGTAACATCGAAAGCCTTCCCATCCTCGTTCTGAATCAGTCGGTTCTGAGCGGAAACAGTCTTCCCCGGGTAAGCGTGGAAATTCCCGAGCGGCGCTCCCTGAGCCCGGAAACCTCCGGCCTGGTGGACCGACTGCTCGAGCCCATCGAACTGCCGGCTGAGGGCCGGGCGCTTCCGGACATTCTCGCCACCGAACGGAATCCCGGCGCAGAAAAAGACCAAAGCCTGGTGCTGTACTCCATCGTAAGCGAGAGCTTCTCGCTTGAAAATTACGAGTTGAGCCAGCGTCAATTGGAAAACTTCCTGACTATCCCGCTGAGCGAGGATCTGGAAAACCGCGCCCGATATTACTATGCCCAAAGCTTGTTTTTCACCGGGGCATATGAGCGGGGGTTTCTGCAATTCGTACTGATCAGGGACTGGGATTACGACCGGGTCAGCGGCTGGATGGATGAGATCCTGGACCGGTTATCCGAGCGGGAATAGTAGGGCTTCCATCCCCCGGAGATCCGTAAGCTCAAGCAGTTCCGAGGTTTATTGGAAAAAAGGCCGGTGATTCCGTCTTAACTTCTGCTGCCCAGGGCGGCGAATTTGATTCCCACTGAAAACTCAAGGGACTCTCCCGGTTCAAGATTGAGCTCCACCAGCGGCAGAAACGTGGAGGCCTGATAGATTTCCCGCCATCGCTCCCGATCCAGATGTTCGGTCATCTGAGGCAGGCTCCAGCAGGGAACCGCAGTGAAGAAATCCACTTCGATCCGAACCTTGTTGAACAGATCTTCCAGAATAAATCCGGCCGAAGACTCAATCTCCAGCTGGGACGGTCCGATCTCCACCTTTTTTGTTTTGTTGATCCGATTATACAACCTGAGAAACTGTACATCT
>CAWZYW010000299.1:0-4075 GCA_963966255.1 uncultured Salinispira sp.
GGCAGCGTCAGATGTGTATAAGAGCCAGGCCCGGAGCATGCAGGGACAGGTCGAAATGAGCCAGCTCGCCCCGGAAATACTCAGCCAGTTGGCTGCGGGCGGCATCGATATGGGCATTGGCGCCGAAGATAATCCGGGACTTAAGCCGGCGCTGGAGTACCTCAAGCTCGCTTTCGAGCATCCGCCGGTCGGTGAACTCAAGAAGGCAGAGCCCCCGGTCGCTCGCTGCGGCGAACATGGGTCCGATCGGAGTGTCGAGGCGGTCCATAAGGATCAGTGAGGACTCCGGCGCCTCCGAAGGAGCAGACTGAATCAACTTGCGGTAGGTATATCCGAAGCCGCTGAGGGAATCGTACCCGGCGTTCATCGCCGCTCCGCTCACCGGGGTATCCCTGGATTGCAATTCGGCGAAGGCCCGGTTTATCCTCAGCATCCGCTGGTAAGCCTGGAAGGTGATTCCGTAGCGCTTCTGATACCAGCGACGGAGGTATTCAGGGGAGATCCCGGCGTTTTTCAGATCCGTATCGCTGACCCGGCCTTCCCGCAGGGGGTCTTCCAGCATGGCAAGGGCCAGGCCCACCGCCTCGGGAACCAGCGAGGGATCTCCGGTTGGCCGGCAGCGCTTGCATGGCCGGTATCCGTGGCGCAGGGCGTCGCGGGCATCGGGATAAAATTCACAGTTTTCAGCCTTCGGCTTGCGTGCAGGGCAGGTAGGCAGGCAGAATATTCCGGTGCTGCTTACCCCGACCACGAACACTCCCCGGTAGGATTCGTCCCTCCTCACAAGGGCAGCGTAGTATTCCCGAACCGTACTTTTATCGCCTATTTTCATGATTCCCCCGCAGCACGTAATCTTTCATTGCAGCTTATTGCCCGCTCTGGAATACCTCAACCGAAAAACGGACTTCAAAGCGGGAATCTTCGCCGCATTTCCGGAACCGGCTGGGCATAAGCTGGAGTTCACCGTAAGATACAGGACAGTATCCGATCAGCAAGTACCGCTCAGACATCAGGAGACCGCAATGCCGACTAATGCCATAAGAGAAATCCGGAACGACGATCAGCTGAAAGCGTATTACGCGTTATGCCGCTACTGTTTTATCGACGATATCGGCTGGACCGGCCATATTCACCCCCTGCCCGGTAAGGGATCGTATTCCCTCGGGGTTTTTGATGATAATGGCCGCTGCGAGTCGGGCATCAGCGATATCCGCTTTACCACCCGTTACTTCGGCAAAGACTGGCCGAGCTCGGGCATTTCGGCGGTGGCTTCGGATCCGACGGCCCGCAATCAGGGTCAGATTCGTCGGATTATGGAGGCTCTGCTCAGACGGGACCGGGATGAAGGAGTGGGCCTCTCGTATCTTTATCCTTTTTCCTATCGCTTCTACCGCAAATTCGGCTACGGAACTCTGGGATCATACCGGGTATTTACCCTGGACCCGGAAGAAATCAGACCGATCAAAAGCGATCTGCACGTCGCACAGATCAATTGGGAAGGCGACGATTTCGAACATATGTGTGACCTCAATAATCATTGGATTCAGGAATACGATGGTGCGAGTTATTGGCCCTATAGAAGTTTTGAGGCATCAAAAGCATCCGCCGAACGCTACCGCCATTATTATTACCTGCTCAGGGACGGCGGGGGCACGCTCAAGGCATGGCTGCGATTCAGCCAGAACGATGACTGGAGCAAACCCGGGATGTTCGTCCACAAGATGGTCTGGGCGGATCCTCAGGGCCTGGCGGGGATATTCGCCTTCCTGGCTTCTCACCGCAGCCAAATCAAGGAAATCCAGCTGGTTGGTCCCCACGGGCTTCCGGTGGATCAATTCTGCCTGGAGCACCGGCCGAAGACCCGGCTCAGCCAGGAATGGATGGCCCGGCCCCTTGACCCGGCGGCATTGCTCGCAGCCGCCGTGGCGGAACGCGATTTTCACGGAGAATTTGCTTTTTCGCTGATAGATCCGTCGCTGGAAGAGAACAGCGGGCGCTACCGCATTCAGGGTGGAACAGTGGAATTTACTCCCGAGGCCGCTGACGATTTGCCCGATGCCCTGCCCTTTGATCTCTTTTCATCCCTTCTCCTCGGCGGATTATCCACCGCTCAGGCACGGCTCGCCGGCCTGATAGATCCTCATCAGCTCGAAGGGAGCGAAACGCTGTTCAGCGCAGGACGGAACATCATGATAAGCGAACATTTCTAAAGAAGAGTGCGGCAAATTCATCCGAAAAACCCGTCTCCACAGAGGTTTCTGTTGCCCTGAGGGGCGTTTTTGATCAATTTAGTGGTATGTATTTCATCAATAATCCCAGAAAAGCATTCGCTGTTATACTTTTTATACAAGTACTTTTCAGCAGCAATGCCCAGAACATCAGCAGCATCGTCCCCGCCCTCTCGGATCCCGGTATTCCCGACGGAGAGGAAATTCGATATATAAGTACCGTCGGCGATGAGGTCAGCTACAGCACGTTGAGGGTCCGGCACGAAAGCCGGGATGATATCCAGCTCTTCATGGTGGAAAATATCGACGCGGAAAACGAGAGGCAGGTGCTCATCACCCGCCGTGGTATGATTCCCCTTGAATCGAATTCTCTTTCCAGGGTTGATAACGCTACATACGAGAACTCCACCCGCCTTCTCCGGGCACCGACGGTGAGCGGGGAAGAGATTTTCGTGCTGAGCATTGATGACCTCACATTCCTCCTCCGTGGCTATCCCTTCGATGATCCCCGGCGTCTGGCCCTTCGAATCCTCGGCCAGGGGGGCGCGGACGAAGGTTTTTCGCTGGAAGTAGTATATCGGAGGAAGGAGCGCATCGAGGTGCAGGGGGTTGAATACCAGGCCCATAAGCTCGAGCTGGTGGCGAATCTGCCGGGAGCCATGGCATTGTTCCGCGGAGCCATTCCGAAAACCTTCCTTTGGTTCAGCGACGAAGCGCCCCACCAGTTGCTTAGATATGAAGGCGGCGCCGGCTTCGGAAGCAGCGATGAGCTTGTGACCGAGATGATCAGTTATCGCCGGATCAGCCCGGACTGATACGATGGGAGTTAACATGAAGTATACCGATGCGGCACATTTCGCCGAAAAACGGGAATACATCCGAAGGGGATACAGCCTGAATTTTCACCATCGCCGGGGCATGCTGGAAACCTTGAAAGCCGCTATCAGGGAACGGGAAGACGATATCCTCGAAGCTCTGGAAACTGATCTGGGAAAAACCGGCATCGAAGCCTATGCATCGGAGATCGCATTCGTCTACAGCGAAATCGATTACGCGCTGAAGCACCTGCGACGCTGGATGAAAGCGAAAAAAGTATCCAGTCCGCTGCTCCTGCTTCCCGGATCATCGCGGATTTATCCGGTACCCAAGGGGATCGTGCTGATCATCTCTCCCTGGAATTACCCCTTCCAGTTGCTTATGGCCCCGCTGGTGGCGGCCATCGCCGGGGGAAATGCCGCGGTGTTAAAGCCCTCGGAACTCACCCCCGCAACCGCCGAGGTCATCGAGAAAATCATTCACAGCAGTTTCACCCATGATTTCCTGTCGGTGGTTTGCGGAGAGGGACATCTCGTGGTCCCCGAACTGATCGGCGACGGCGATATAGACCACGTTTTTTTCACCGGCTCGGTTCCGATTGGCCGGAAAGTCGCGGTCATGGCCGCCGAGCGACTGATTCCCGTTACCTTGGAGCTGGGCGGCAAAAGTCCGGCGATTGTCCACTCCGATGCGGATATCCCCGTGGCCGCCCGGCGGATCGCCTACGGGAAGTTTCTCAACGCAGGACAGACCTGCGTCGCTCCGGACTATCTGCTGGTGCACCGGGACGTCCGGGATTCGCTGGTGGATGCCCTGATCGGGGAAATCCGGCGGATGTACCCCGATGCGGGCATCCACCAGCGAATACCGGCCGTCCCGGGGCACCAGCAGATAGTCCGGAGCGCCGCCGGTGTGTCCTGCGGTGAGAGACTTCTCGTCGGCGGTCAGACGGGGGGCGACGGGGCGATCCGATGCGGAGTGGACAATAGCCGGACTTTTGCCGCCTAGCCGCAAGATGACGTGTCGCAGTG
>CAWZYW010000300.1:0-4070 GCA_963966255.1 uncultured Salinispira sp.
ATGATACTTCGCTCATTCCGGAGAAACTGCGAAATTCAGCGACGCGGCTTCTCACCGCAGGGAACGCATATCAGGGCCTCAGGGACGATCTTCAATCGCTCGACGGGGATGGGCTTATTACAACGGATACATAATCCGTAGTTCCCCGCGTCGATGCGTTTCATGGCGTTGTCCAGGCGCTCAATCCGCTTTTCGGTTTCCCGCAGGACGTGCTCATTTACGCCCTTATCGTTCAGGGCTTCCATCCGGGTCAGCCTGCCCAGGCTGCATGAGGGAGAGATCGGTTTGGTTTCCTCATCGAGGTAGGGCAGCTGGGAACGCAGTTCGGCTAATGTGGATTCGATGAGTATGCGAAATTCCTGTAGGGCATTGGTATCCATGGCTGCCAAGTATATACCGGGCTGATGCAGCGAGTCTTTTCTATTACAGGGCATCGCTATTTTGTTTATTCGAGCAGAATACTGTGAGATACTATTTTAATCATTCAATGATTTTGCGAATTCATTCAGTGATTTAAATAAAATCAGTCAATGATATTTGCAAGTAGACGTTTTTCATCAGATCCAATGATAGAGCATGGGCCAGGTATTTTTGCATAAATACCGGCGACGATGCCTGTGCGCGAGATTATATAGGATGGTGCATCACTGAGTAGCAAACCGATCCCAAACATAGATATTAAACGCTGCACCCGATGCGGCCTGTGCATCAGCGACTGCGTGACAGACGCCATTGATCCCGACAGTATGTCGGTTCACGGTGCACGTTGTATCTCCTGCGGCCACTGTTACGCGATCTGCCCGGTGGATGCGGTGGACTTTGCCGGCCTGACTGCTCCGGAGACCGGACCGGTTCCCGATAGCCTCGCCGGAGATCTGGAGGAGCTGATACAAAACCGCCGGAGCGTCCGTCAGTTTTCAGACCGCCCGGTGGAACCCGGGCTTCTGTCTCGGATTCTGGATGCAGCGGATTACTCGCCCACCGGGACCAATGCCCGCAAGACCGGCGTTATCGCTTTGAGCCGCAGATCGGATATCGATCAATTAAATGGTATAATAATGAGGCGCTTCACCGCCCTCGCCCGCATCCTGATAAACCCGCTGACCAGACCGATCCTGCGCCTGGTGCTGGGCAGGGAAACCAGCGCGCGGGTGTTTTCCTACTCATCGCGGATCGGCGAGTATTGGCAGGGCAGGGATATCCTGACGCACGACGCCCCGGTGCTGCTGATTTTCTACGGGGATCGGCGTGCTCCAACGGCTTCCCAGGACGGGATGATCCGGGCCGCCAATACCATGCTCCTTGCCGAGGCTCACGGACTGGGGAGCTGCTACATCGGCTTCCTGGTCATCGGTATCAGGCTCTCCCCCCGCGCCCGGCGCTTTCTCGGCCTGCAGCGGGGCAGGCGGGTTTTCGAGACCATGATCCTCGGTCATCCGCGGGTGCGCTACCTCCGGGGCGTTCCCCGTTTTGGCGGGGATATACGGTTTTTTACATAATTTTTACAAAGCTTTACGTCCCGATGACAAATCAATATAAGAGCTGCGCTAGCTTCATAGATATCTTGCAGTAAAAGAGGTGTTGTATGAAACGCGCAGTTTTTTCAGTGTTTATGTCGGTGGTGATCCTCGCGGCATCGCCCATCGCCGCTCAGTCCGGTGATGGGCAGGAGCCGGTAATTCAGATCGCTATTCTCCTGGATACGTCGAACAGCATGGACGGTTTGATCAATCAGGCGAAGAGCCAGCTCTGGAGAATCGTTTCCGAAACAAGCCGGGCCCGGCGGGACGGCATTATGCCCCGGCTGGAAGTGGCTCTTTTCGAGTACGGCAATGACGGGCTTTCGATCTATTCAGGGTATGTCAGACGGGTCGTCCCGTTCACCTCGGACCTCGACCGGTTTTCCCGGCATCTGTTCGAGCTCAGCACCTATGGGGGCAGCGAATATACCGGGCGGGCCATACAGACCGCCGTGCGCAATCTGGATTGGTCCCGGGATCCCCGTTCGCTCCGGCTGATGTTTATCGCGGGCAATGAACCGTTTACCCAGGGGAACGTCCCGTATCATCGGGCAGCCCGCGATGCCCGGGAGACGGGGATCATCGTGAGCACCATTTTCTGCGGGAATTATTCCGAGGGCGTGCAGACATTCTGGGAAGACGGGGCCAGGGCCGGCGGCGGCAACTATCTGAACATCGACAGCGATTACGTTCAGGTCTATATCCCGGCCCCCCAGGACGATCGGCTCAGGGAGCTGAATGAAATGCTCAATGAAACCTACCTGGGATACGGGGCTCTTGGTGAAGCCCGTGAAATGGAGCAGGCGGCGCAGGATGATAACGCCGCCGATATGGGCATGGGAAGTTATCTCGACCGGGCGAGCGTCAAATCATCTCCCAGCTATTCCAATGCCGAGTGGGATCTGGTGGATGCCTACGCTGACGGGGTGTTGAGTATTGAGGAGATACCCGCCGAACAGCTGCCGTCGGAGCTTCAGGGCATGGATGACGATGAGCGGGAAGAATATGTCTCCCAGGTGCTTCAGCAGCGGACGGAAATCCAGGCCGAAATCCAGCGGCTCAGCGCTGAGCGGGAAGAATATCTTGATGCCGAACGGGCCGCGTTGGAAAACGAGCAGACCCTGGATTACGCGATAATCGAAACCCTGCGGGATCTGGGCACCCGGCAAGGATTTGTGTTTGATTAATTCACCTGCTAAACTGGTCTTCCGGAGGGTCCGGGAGTGAATATCAACATGACGAAGGGATACCCGCGCCAGATCATTCTGATAGCTATTCTCATCCTGGTGCTGGTACCCGCCGTTATCCTCACCGTGTTCGCCGCCCGGGGCATCGATCAGCAGGAGGCCGTTATCCGCCGGCAACTGGAGGCAACCCTCCAGCTCGAGCTGGAGCAGGTGAACGGAGCGATCAGGTCGGTTATGAATGACATCCTTGGGGAGCTCTGGGAGGGTTCCCCGGATGATCTGCTTTCCGATGATCCGGCGCAAATCCTGGGGCGCTGGGAGGAAGATAGTCCGCTGGTAGGCCTTGCCTATCTCCTGAATGAGGACGGTAGCATCCGCATACCCGAGCTTGCCGACGGTGCCGGAGATTCCCCCGACCGAACCAGTGTCTTTTATTGGCGCTACCTGAATTTTTTCAGCAATAATGAGCCAATTCCGGTTTACCGGAATATCGCCGAGGTCTATGAGGAAGAGATCCTTTCCCGGGAACTGGAGGCGATCCCGATGAAAAATCAGTCGGACCAGCCGGACCAGCCGGACCAGCGGGAAGCGCCTGTCCCCGAAGTGCCGGGACCGGAACCGGAGTTGAATTCGATTGCGGCTGAATCGCGGGCTGCCCGAAGCGCTCCGGCCGCTATCGGAGAGAGCGTGGAAGCAGAGGAAATTTTCGATGCGAGTCCGGAGGTGCAAGCCCGGGTATACGAGCAGGCCGCCGAAGAGGGAAACCAGCCCCTGCAGAGAAATGTCCTTCCCCAACTGGTGCTGCCCCAGGCTAACCCCTATCTGGACGATACCGCGGAAAGCGACCGGGGCATTCAGGCCGGACCCACCGGGGAGCCTGCGCCTCAGACGGTTGTCAGGTCGGTGTTCATCGAGTCGACCAGATTTTTTCAGGATCTTATCTCAATATCAGATTACGGGCTGATCCCCCGGATCTTCGATAACTCGTTTATCCTGCTCTACTACGAGAAGCGGGACGGGGTCATTTTCGGTTGCGAACTGGATATGGAAACGGTGAAATCACGGATTATGGCCGCGCTGGCTGCCGGCGATAATTCGCTGCGGTACATCAACGTGCTTGATCAGGGAGGCCGGCCGCTGAGGTCCTTCGAAGGAGAAGGAGCCCCGGAAGAGGAGAGCTGGTTGCAACCCTTGCTGGCGGAGGAAATCAGCGAATTGCTTCCGTATTGGGAGACCGCGGTGCTGCTCCGGGATCCTGAAATCCTTGAAGCCCGGATCAGGGATTCCCGCTACTTTCTCGGAATACTCATCGGCGCAATGCTGTCGGCGATCATCCTGGGTTGGACGCTTCTGTTCAGGACTG
>CAWZYW010000301.1:0-4056 GCA_963966255.1 uncultured Salinispira sp.
GACAGGGGTGTGATACGCGTCACATTCATTTTCTCCGTCTGCCCGGGGGTTTCGAACCAGAACTCCTTTTCGATGCAGTATTTCCAACTGTTTTGCGCTCAATCTGCTTTCATAGTTTTTGCCCCGGAATGTCAAAAGCAATGATCCGGCGGGCCTGATCAATCGCAACAATTCGCGTAACGCTCTGTCTTCGGTCTCTGGCGATAAGTGAGTGAAAACAGAACTGGCAAAGATCAGATCAACGGATTTGTCTTCAAGCTCGGACGATTGCTCGCTCTGCAAGAATGTTGCGAAATCCAAATTGCGACGGCACCAACGAATAGCGGGACCGTATCGGTCGATTCCCCAGATTCGTACATCGTTATCGAAGATTTCCGGGAGCTGCCGAATGATTCTTCCGGCTCCGCAGCCATAATCCAGGATGGACCGGATCGCATTCGCATCCACTCCATTGCTCTCCAGAACCCCACGGATCCCGCGTGCATTGGCAAGCCCGGTGGACAGATACGCCGGAAGACTTGAGGTTGCGATGGCTCGTACCCGAAGGTATGCCGGCGGGACGGGATATTCGAGCCGATGGGTCATGCGGTATAAAAGATTCGAGGCAATATCCGCCGGATTAAGAGTCCTGGCGATATCGCGGAATCGATACCCGAGATACTTCATTCAGTATCTCCGATGGTCAGCGCGTGTTCCGTGCTTCCCCCGACCAGGCCGTTTCTCAGGTTCAGCTTGGCAATTGGACAGACCGGGAAAAAACCTCTGGTGCCATTCTCGCATCGCGGATCCGGTGCATGCCAGGTATTCTCAATGAGTTTGGCATAACCGCGGCATCCGCCCATACAGGACTCGAGCCTGATGCAGGATGAACATCCTTTTGCCGGTTTGGTGAAATCCGCATATTGTTTCTGCTGGGCAGCCCGGCGTAGTATTTCATCCAGCGGTTCGGCGCGGATATTCCCCAGCGATTCGCCCTCGTGCATAAAAAATACACACTGGAACAGCTCTCCATCGCCGCGCACCAGCAGATAGTCAAATGAATCCAGCAGCGTTGTGCAGCCTGCTCCCCGTCCTTCCAGATTCGACCGGGCATATCCGATATCATCTGGCCAACAGCTTCCCTGTTCTGCCAGGATGTTCATGCTGGATCCGTATTCCCCGCTTTGCACCCTGGATCCAAGGGTGTGGAGGAACTCTCTCCATGCCTTTGGGCGGATCACCTGCTCGGCAATCTCCCTGCCCCGTCCGAGGGGGGAACCGAGGAAAATGGAAAAGGTGTGCACCCCCAGCTCCGCAGCTTTTGTGAGGAGCCTGAATATCGATGCCTGATTGTGCTGGAATGCCACCGCTGAAATCCTGGTTCCAAACCCGATAGCCAGTGCGTTTTCAACGGTAGCCATAGCTTTCTCATACGATCCGGAGACTCCGCGCATGGAATCATGATTCACTTCATCCCCATCAATGCTCACCATGATATTGTTGAGACCGGCGTTGCGCAAAGCACGAAGGCGGTCTGAATTCAGCAATGTTCCGTTGGTGATGACCCGGGTGATCACCCAGAGCCGTGAGGCGTTGTGTATTATCGTTTCAAGATCATCCCGGAGCGCTGGCTCCCCGCCGGTCAGGTGCAGCTCGGTCATTCCTAGCTGATGCGCCTGTTTTATCAGGGTGAGTATGGATTCCAGAGGCAGATCTTCATTCGCCCAATGATTCGCATCCACGCTGCAGAAATCACACTTCAAATTGCAGCGGAGAGTTACCTGGAGATCGAGTTCCTCTAATATTTTCATGTCGCGGCCAGGTTCGATTCGGTAACATTGGAAAGAGAGACGATCCAAATGGTATCAGGCGGAAAAACGGTCTGCATCCCGCCTACCACATGAAAAAATGAGTTTCCGTCTGGAATATAAACCTTTTCCGGGGACACATGGGTCGATCCTTCGAAGAGAAGATCGAGCATTTCGGTCAGCAGCTCAGTATGGAACTGACATCGCCGCCTGTCCACTCCGGCAGGGTTTCCGGTGGTGACATACATGTCATATGCGCAACTGCCCGGACAAATCCAGCGGGTTGCGCAGTTACGACATTCAGGTTCATGTTCAGGCGTGAATTTCGTCCAATCAAGATGCTCGGGAAGTATATGCGACTCGATTTCCGCAAGGGGAACCGTAAACCCCGGCTCGTTAATCAGGGTCTCGCATCGACCGACATTGCCCGAGGGAGTGAACAGCAGTTTATCAACACATGCGGGACAGTAATCCCGGTTTCTGTATTGGCCTGCGAATGCTTTTAGGATTCCAATGAACTGATAAATCGCGATACCTTCCTGACGGGCGACGCGAAAGGCATCAACCAGGGCTTTACTCATTTCCTGATGATCCATATCGATGGGCGATGTCCCGTCGATTTGATAGTGATAGATGTTCAGCCCGATGGAGAGCGGTTCGAATCGGTGGTTCAGGAAACGTAGCTCATCAGAAAGCCGGTGGGCATTATGGGAACCTACGGTACAGGATATACCGAATTTTCCCGGCATTACTTCCCGAAGCATATCCATTCCCCGCTCGACGCTGGCAAAGCTGCCCGGTCGCATGGAATCGTTCACTTCCATCCCCCCGTCAAGGGAAACCACCACATACACATGATGACGGCTCAGGTACTGCGCCCGGTACCGATCAATCAGGGTACCATTGGTCACCAGCATCTTCGCGATCCGGTCCGCCAGCGGATGGCATTCGATATAATCGCAAATGCGTTCTATCAGGCCCCAGGCCAATACCGGCTCACCGCCGAAGAAGGTAATCTGGGCATGGAGGTCCGGCTCATTTTCCAACCGGGTGGTGAGTATCTCCAGACCTTTTTCCGCGGTTTCCCAGCTCATAGTGGTTCCGGCCCTCCGCTTCCCCGAGGGTCCAAGTACGTCGCAATACTCACAACTGAGGTTACATCCGTCGGTCAGGACAAAATAACTGGTGACAGTCCGTTTCTGTTCGCTCCGGTCTTTCGGCGGCTGCAGGGCCGAGAGTTCATTGCGGTATTGGTCGAAAAGCAGGGCACTGTGCTCGCTCCCTTCAGGAGCGAACAGGACCCGATAACTATCTTCTTCGATATGCGCAGTCATCCCCTGATGCCGATGCAGCGGTATTTGATTATACGTCATCCTCGTTTTTCTCCCATTTGCTGTCGTATTGATTCACCCAGGGTTAAATAAAAATCACATAATGGCGGCTTTCCGCTCAGTGCAACTGCAGGACAGCCCCCGCCGCATGCCGGAAGCCATTGGCAGTCGGAACAGGGTTCTCTCATTGCCGGGCTATGATCTCTTATATATTTAGAGGCTTGAGATGACAACAATCCCACCAACTCCTCTGAGCTATGGATGTCATCTATGTGACCGCAGATAAAACCATCGGTAAGAATTCCGCATGGGGTGATTGAACCGTCGGGCATAATCCAGAGCATTCCCTCGCCGCTGGAGCAATACGCACCCCTCTGCCGGCCTTCGGAGAGATAGCGCGCGAAATACTGTGCGTCATCCGGCAGGTCTGAAATATCAGCAATTGAACGAAATACATCATCTACCATTTGGGTAAAATCTGAACTGAAACGCCTGACCCATG
The DNA here is from genome assembly GCA_963966255.1 of uncultured Salinispira sp. Taxonomy (GTDB): domain Bacteria; phylum Spirochaetota; class Spirochaetia; order DSM-27196; family Salinispiraceae; genus Salinispira. The sequence continues at coordinate 3,621 of CAWZYW010000301.1, forward strand.
CTGGATTATACCGGGGATTATCGGATCCGCGGACCGGCCGTAACTTGACCGGTCGAACCGGATCCAGTGTTCGTAAAAAATCATAGGTTTGGCTCATATTGTCACTGGTTTCCGGCGTTACCACCGCCCGAAAGCTCAGGGGGATTCCCGCTTTCCGTAAATTCTCAATGCCTCGGCTGACCTGAGTAAAGCTCGGCCTGCCATCGGCAGTGACCCGGTGACGGTTATGCACTTGCTCAGGACCATCGATGCTCACAGTTACATGTACTCCCAGAGATGACAATTTCCGGGCATATTCTTGGGTGATTAGGGTCGCATTCGAAACCAGTGCGAGAATAATCTGATCATCGGCTTTGCGCAGGGCATCGGCATATTCGAGAGAGGCGAGTAATAATCCGGGATTCATAAACGCCTCACCGTCGGCATTAAAGCACAG
>CAWZYW010000302.1:0-4034 GCA_963966255.1 uncultured Salinispira sp.
CAATTATCTGTCTGTACGTGCGAGGGTTAGGCTAATTTAATGTGCGAAGCTACACGGAGAATGTCGCAGGAATAGTATTTACGCCGGGGGAATGTCCCCTACCCCGTCCAGCACGATCCCCGGATAATAGGCGTGCTGGGCTATGCTCTGGTGATCAGACACGCCGCTGAGCACCAGGACCGTATCGATCTCCGACTCGATTCCGGCGATGATATCGGTGTCCATACGGTCTCCGATTATGACCGTCTCCTCGCGGCGGCAATTGAGTTTCTTGAGGGCGTGGCGCATCATAAGCGGGTTGGGTTTCCCCACGAAATAGGCCTTTGAACCGGTGGCCATCTCGATGGGAGAAATCAATGCGCCGGTGGCGGGGACTATGCCGGCCTCGATGGGCCCGGTCAGATCGGGATTGGTGCCGATGAGCTTCGCCCCGTTCCGAACGAGATTCACCGCCTTGGTCAGGTTCTCGAAGGTGTAGGTCTTCGATTCTCCGACCACCACGTATTCGGGATCGCTGTCATTGATCGTATAGCCGATTTCATATAAAGCATTCAACAGTCCCGCCTCACCGATAATATAGGCGTCGCCTTCGGGATCCTGGCTGTGGAGGAAGGCGGCGGTAGCCAGGGCGCTGGTATAGAAGTGTTCCGGTCCAACATCGACTCCCAGGCGTTTGAGTTTCTGATTCAATTCCTTCGGCGAACGCTCGGAGCTGTTGGTCAGGAAGAGATAGGACTTGCTGTTTCGGTTCAGCCAGCCGATGAATTCCTTCACCCCGGGAAGCAGTTCGTTCCCCTTGTAAATGACTCCGTCCATATCGCAGATGAATCCGGATTTGCCGCGCAACCTTTCCATATCGAGCATGTACTGTTCCTTTTTAGCTTTTGATCCCTTTTGAGGATAGCTATAGATTATGTGATTCGCGTGAGCGGGGTCTACTCCGGATTGAGATATCGATAGCCGTTTATCAGCGATTTGCGCGTGTTCGCCATGGCCTCGATCCCTTCGGGGTACGGGATTATCTCCGATTCGACGGCCAGCGTCGTGTTCGCAATGGAGAAATCGGGGAATATTCCCGCTGCGATTCCCGCCAGGACTGCGGCCCCCCGGGCGGTGACTGAAGCGCTCTCTTCAAGGAGTTCGACTCGCCTTCCATGGGCTTCAGAGAGGATGCTCGGCCACAGGGAAGACAGGCCTCCCCCTCCGAGAAGCCTGATCGAATCGATATCGACGAATTCACCGAGAGCCCCGGAGATCAGGGCGAGATTGGTGGCAACCCCTTCCATTACGGCGCGCAGCATGTGGCCGCGTCCGTTGTTGAGCCGGAGATTGAGCCATGCGCCGGTGCAATCGTTATTCCACCAGGGAGAGCGCTCTCCGTGGAGATAGGGAAGAAACACCACGCCCTCCGAGCCCCGGGGAACTGATGCGGCGAGTTCGTCGATCAGAGCGTAGGCCGCATCGTCATCGGCGATTTCAGCTATCAGCTGCTCCCTCGCCCAACTCAGCGAAGCGCCGGCGGTCTGCATGGTTCCCATAGAGTGAAAGAAATCGCCGGCGGCGTGTGCGAAGGTGAAGATGCGCTTCTGGGGATCGATAATCGGTTCGCCGGCGGTAGTCGCGACCCAGGACGTGGTCCCCAGATAATTGTAGGTAATTCCCGGGGCGACCGATCCGGCGCCGATTCCCGCGGCCATGCCGTCCCCCGCACCGGCGGCGACGGGTATTCCTTGCGGCAGGCCGGTGAGTGCGGCAACCTCGGCCCCGAGAGTTCCTATCACTTCGCTGCTCTGCGCGATTTCCGGAAGTTTCGCACGGTCCAGCCCGGAGGCGTCGATCAGTTCGCGTGACCAGCTGCGCGCCGCAAGATCATACAGCAGGGTTCCCGAAGCGTCGCTTCGATCGGTGGCTCGTACGCCGGTAAGTTTGAAATTCAGGAAATCTTTGGGATTGAGAATCACCGCGGTGCAGTCATAGGCCTCCCGCTCGTGCGATTTGATCCAGGCCATCTTCGGCCCGGAATAGGAGGGACTGGGACGGTTGCCGCTTATGCGATACACCTCGTCCATGCCCAGGCGCAATTCCAGATCCTTCGCCTCCGTCTCGGCCCGGGTGTCGGCGTGAATCAGAGCCTCGCCGATAACTTCCCCGTCCCCGTCCAGGAGAACCGCTCCCATCATATGGCCGCTGACGCCGACGGCGGCAACGGAGCTGAGATCCGTTCCGGAATTGGTGAGGACTTGAACGGCATCTATGGCTGCAGCCCACCAGTCTGCAGCTGACTGGGTAACTGCCCCGGCATCTCCGTAACGGGTTTCATAACCCCGTGTAGATGATGCGACGAGATTGAGTTGCTCATCAAAGAGGGCCGCTTTTATTCCGGAGGTGCCCAGATCGAGGGAGAGGATCAGATTAATCATATCCTTACCCGGCATTGCTCGACTGGGCCCAGAGATTGATTCCCGCATCCAGGGCGTGGGTATCGATGGCCGCCAATTCGTCGGCGGTGAAGCTCAGATTATCGAGGGCGGAAACATTCTCCCGGATCTGCTCAGGCCGGCTGGCGCCGATGAGAACAGAAGTCACCACCGGATCCCGGAGCACCCAGGAGAGGGCCATCTGTGCGAGCTTCTGTCCCCGGCCGTCGGCGATGTCACTTAATGCCCTGATATGGCCGAGATTTTCTTCGGTGAGGAACGAATCCTTGTTAAAACTGCCCCCGCGGGCAGCCCGGGAGTCGGCGGGAACACCCTTGAGGTACCTGCTGGTGAGCATGCCCTGAGCCAGCGGTGAAAAGGCGATGCAGCCGATACCCAGATCCCGCAGGGCATCGAGAAGTTCTTCCTCGACCCATCGGTTCAGCATTGAATACGAGGGCTGGTGAATGAGAATCGGCACCCCCATATCTTTGAGGATGGCATATGCCTCTCTGGTTTTCGTCGCCGAATAGGAGCTGATCCCCGCGTACAGGGCCTTTCCCTGTTTCACGGCGGTCGCAAGGGCCCCCATGGTTTCCTCCAAGGGAGTGTTCGGGTCATAGCGGTGGGAATAAAAAATATCGACGTAATCGAGTTTCATCCGCTTCAGGCTCTGGTCGAGACTGGAGAGCAGGTACTTCCGGCTCCCCCATTCCCCGTATGGGCCGGGCCACATGAGGTAGCCGGCCTTGCTGCTGATGATCAGTTCGTCGCGGTAGGCCGAGAGGTCGCCGTGCAGGATTTTTCCGAAGTTCTCCTCGGCAGAGCCCGGAGGGGGACCGTAGTTATTGGCCAGATCGAAATGGGTGACTCCCAGATCGAAAGCGGTAAAGATCATGTCCCTGGCGTTCTTCAGAGTCGATTCGTCACCGAAATTGTGCCACAGCCCCAACGACAGGCGAGGAAGCCGGAGTCCGCTGTTCCCGCATTTCGTATAGATGTCCTTGTCGTAACGTTGCTCGTCTGCTACATACATCATGTTCTCCTCGTGCCACCGCAGCTGCCGGTGGACTATACTGCCTATATGATAGAATTGTTTTCGCGATTTATCCCGCTTTTGCTCATCATCGGCCTCGGAGCCGTTCTCCGGCACTTCGCGGTACTCAACGATACCAGCATCGCCGGTATCAAGAAGCTCATTATCAACGTCGGGCTCCCTTCGGTATTTTTCGTTTCCTTTACGAGTATGGAAATCGCCGCAACCGACGTCCTGGTGTACCTTACCGTCTTCGTCTTCTGCCTGCTGCTCTTCGCAGCCGGCGCACTGGCGAAGCGGATAGGCATACTCCCCTACCCACTTTCTGAATTCTACATGACCGGATTCGAATTCGGCATGGTGGGTGTGGCCCTGTTCGGCAGCATCTTCGGTCTGGAAAACATGCCGGCCATTCTGCTCTTCGGCCTGGGGCATGAATTTTTCATCTGGTTCGTCTATGCGCCACTGTTAAACTCACAGAATCACGGCACCGTCGATCTCATGGGCATATTAAAATCATTCATACGCTCGCCCATTATCATCTCCATCCTTACGGCGCTGATCCTCAATCTCAGCCTGTC
>CAWZYW010000303.1:0-4028 GCA_963966255.1 uncultured Salinispira sp.
GCACTCAACCTCAGGGGCCACCGGGTCATCAACTGGCTCAGCGAGCACACCACCGCCTGGTCCATAATCAGGAAGGAACTCCTGAAGCTCATCGGAATCGGAAAACCGATGCCCTTCGAGAAATACAACAGCTATCATATTCAGCCGGATTTTATTTCCACGGCGCGTTACTCCTGCCATGTGGAAACCCCGGCGTACGCGGTCTTGGATTTCAGCTCTGCCGATGCCCACCGACTGAGCTTTTCCGCGGTTCCGGATGCCATCGAACTGAGATTCGCAGACAGTTTCCCGGAACTGGTGGGAGAGCTGAACATCGCGCTGGGTCTTCAGCCCCGGCTGCCCGAGTGGATTCACGACGGAATTATCCTGGGTATTCAGGGTGGTACTTCCTTATGTGACGCAAAATGGCGAATCATGAAGGACGCCGGTACCGAGCTGTGCGGCATTTGGGCTCAGGACTGGCAGGGTGAACGGATAACCGGATTCGGCAAACAGCTGTTCTGGAACTGGCAGGCCGATGAGACCCTGTACCCCGGACTACGGGAAAAAATCGTTGAATGGAACCGGCAGGGCACCCGCTTCCTGGGCTATATCAATCCTTTCCTGTGTACCGACGGGGAGCAGTTCATCGAAGCCCGATCGAGGGGCTTTCTGGTATTAAACCGCCGGGGCGAACCGTATATCGTCAAAACGACCAGTTTTCCCGTGGGAATGGTGGATCTCACCAATCCTCAGGCATTTGCCTGGATGAAAGACATCATAAAGCGAAATCTGATCAGCTACGGCCTGTCGGGCTGGATGGCGGATTTCAGCGAGTACCTCCCGACGGATTGTATTCTCCACAACGGCGATCCGAAGCTGGTTCACAACCTGTGGCCGGTGCTTTGGGGCCGGATGAACCATGAAGCGCTGCTTGAATCCGGGAAGGATGCAGATGTGTTTTTTTTCGTCCGGGCTGCATATGCCGGGGCAAGCCGGCATGCGGGAATGATGTGGAATGGAGACCAGCACTGCGATTTTTCCGACGACTACGGTATGGGATCGGTGATCCGGGGCCAGATATCCGCAGGGCTCAGCGGCATGGGCATCAGCCATTCCGATATCGGCGGCTATATCACCATCGCGTCCATCAAGCGCTCTAGGGATCTTTACCTGCGATGGCTGGAAATGAGCTGCTTCTCCCCGCTGATGAGGGGGCATGAAGGGAATCGCCCCGGGGACAATGTGCAATTCGATCATGACGAGCTGACCATCTCCCAGACCGCCCGATTCAGCCGAATCCACAAGCAACTCAAGCCCTATCTGCTGGCGACGATGGAAGAGTACTACCAGCGGGGAATTCCCGTGATCAGAGCGATATTTATGCATTACGATGAGCCCCGGGCCTTCGACGATCTCCAGGAATATCTGTTCGGTAGAGATGTACTGGTGGCGCCGGTGATAAAGAAAAATGCAATACACCGTGAAGTATATCTCCCGGAAGATTCATGGATTCATCTATTCACGGGAAAAGAGTATGGAAAGGGAATGCAGCTGATTGAAGCACCCTATGGCGAGCCGCCGGTGTTTTACCGCCGGAAATCTGAGTGGGGTGAACTGCTGGGTAATCTGGGAAGCGCATAGACCCGGGAAGGAACAGGCAATGCTGGATCGATTAAACGAAGTGAATGAACCTTTGACCATACAGTCGGCGGATTCCGCCGCCATGGAGCGCTACGGACGTGTCCTCAAAGGCATTGATTGCAGCGAAATGTTCGATGCCGCCATGAGAGCGGCGAATCCCGAAGGTCCGACCTACCTTCGGGATCTGGATGAGCTGAAGCGATTCGACTCGTTTCGGCAAATCGGTTCGCAGGTATACGGCGAGGACAGCATGCTTCAGGCCGGGCTGTGCTTCGGCATGAACGACCGGATGAACGGGATGGAATATCATGAGGGCAGCGAGGTCATCGTAGCGGTTACCGATGCGGTGCTGATCCTCGGCAGAACCGAGGATATTGTGAATCAGAACTGGGACTCTTCACTGGCCGAGCTGTTTTTTATCCCGGCGGGAACCGCCCTTGAGCTCTACGGGCATACCCTCCACCTGGCTCCCTGCCGGGTGAGCGACGAGGCTTTTGTGACGATTATCATCCTGCCGGAGGGAACCAACCGGCCCCTGGAAAGCAGAACTCCGGATGACCCGACCTATTTTATGGAAAATAAATGGATGTTGTGTCACCCCGAATCCCCCGCGGTACAGCGGGGGGCGCATGTGGGAATCACCGGTGAAAATATCAGAGTTCGCCCGGTTCGAGGCTGATCAGTCGTCGTTGCTCCATGCTCCGCCGTGCGGCCAGCGATATGCTCAACGCCCTGACAGCATCTTCAATGCGAACCGGCAGTTGCCGCTTTTTCGATAAGCAATCCACGACCCGCGCCACGTTATCCCGGATATTTTGGGGTTCCCCGGCTTCGCTGGACCATTGGACGATCCGGGCGTCTTCCGGTTTTCCGTTTACCGGGCCATGACTGAGGATACCCCAGTGTTTACTGCTGCCCGCGTCAAAGCTGCTGTAGCTGCCTTCCTTCAGGGCCAAACGGCCCATGCGCCTTGTTCCGTGCACTTCGATGGCAAAGGAAAAATCGTAGCTCGTGAGGGCGTGAGAAAGCTGCCAAACCGCCCCCTTTTTCATGGTCCCCTGGCAAAACGCAATGTCTTCGTAGTCGAAATCCGGATGAACCGAAGCCGATCCGAGGCAGAATACCGAGGATATATCATCGCCGCTGAGATGGCACAGCAGGTCGAACCAGTGGGAGGTTTCTTCAGTCAACAGACCTCCGCAGTATTCCCGCTTTTGAATCCAGCTGTTCCATTTATCCCTGCGGAATGGCGTCCGGGTGTGATACAGGCTCCAGGCGTCAATTTCCCCGAACTCTCCGGCGTCGATCAGCGATTTGAGGGCGATGATCGAGGGGTTTTCCCTGAACTCGTAGGCAACGGCAACGGAAAGCCCCTTTTTATGAGCCAGTTCGCTGATATTTCCGGCGGCCTCCAGGCTGAGGGCCACCGGCTTTTCCAGGATGATATGTTTGCCTGATTCCAGCATCATCAGTGCATGTTTCTCATGCAGATACGCCGGCGTACAGATGCTCACCAGGTCAATATCCTTCCTGGCCGCCAGCGAGGAAATATCTTCATGGACCTCTACTCCCAGATCGCTCCAACGGCTGGCCTTGGTACGTTCATCGAAGAGGGGCTCCAAAACCTTCATGCTTCCCTGCAGGAACGTTCCGCCGACCAAGGACCTCCTGGGCTCCCAAGAGTCCGCCACGGCGACGAGTCGGGCATCCGGAGATTTAATGTATCCGGCGACATGAGCCAGTCCGATTCCCAATCCGGCTACCGCGCAGCGCATCATAGGGCCTCCATTATCCGCTTCGCATTTTCCGCGAGGATAGGCCGCAGCGTATCCTCCGTAAGTTTAAGCCCTCTGATACGGGGATGTGAAGCCGAGCTGAGGGGGAACGGATTATCAAACTCGCGGTCAGTCAAAAGGAAATCACGCAAGCGGGTAAAGCGCAGCAAATTTCCCTCATAGCTGTCCCCTGCCAGCAGCCGGTCATCAGCGGGGAACCAGAAACCGTCTGTGCCGAACAACAGCCGGCGACGGTAGGCCTTAAAGAACGCCGCGGCATCAGCCGGGCGACGGGATAGCTCGGAAAACATATAGTTGCCCGGGGCAAGATCGAAGAAACAAGCCGGATTAGCGTCCAGGAAGCCGGCGGCTTTGGGGAGGTCACTGGCGAGGAACAGCAAATGGGGGAAAATCAGCGTGGTCCCGGGTACCCGGGATGCAAGGCGCCCGGCAGCTTCGATAAGCGGGCGAAACCGGGGAAGCCCGGAATCGCCGTCATAGGGCCCGCCGGCCTTCCAGAATGATGGCGGGTCGGCCACATGGAAAATCACCGGCATGGACAGCTCACCCGCACGGCGGCAGACGGCGATGATACGCTCATCATCGGGATTCAGCGAAAGCCGGCGGACC
>CAWZYW010000304.1:0-4027 GCA_963966255.1 uncultured Salinispira sp.
CTTCATAACACCCTGAGTTCCCTTACCCTTCGAGGTGCCGATGACATCCACGAAGGGGATTTCATCGAACAGGTCGGCGCCGAGGGTCTGTCCGACCTCCAGCTCCTGATCGAAATCCCGGAACTCCACCAGCCTTCTCTGAGGAGCGACGCCCCCCTTGAACTGACCGATGTAGGGCTTGGTGGTCCGGCTTTCTTTGAGCTCGCCGGATCCGAGAACGACCGCGTTATAGCCGTCCTTCTCTTCGGTCCGATGACCGACCACCACGTTGGGATCGATTCTGACGACCGTAACCGGGGTCACGACGCCGGTTTCATCAAAAACCTGGGTCATCCCGACCTTTTTTCCAATAAGACCTATCATTTTTTCCTCACAAGTGCTAAACGGCCGCCGATCGATTTATCGATCCGCACCGCTTAGGTAGCGATACATTTTGAACTTCGAGTCGTCATCCGCATCCCGACTAGAGAGGCGGAACGTGCTCGGCTGCGAAGCAAATGTCCTACTGCTTGATTTCTACGTCAACGCCCGCAGGCAGTTCCAGCTTCATAAGCGCGTCCATCACCGCGGTGGTGGGCTCGATAATATCGATCAAGCGCTTGTGGGTCCGCATTTCGAACTGTTCGCGGCTCTTCTTGTTTACATGGGGTGAGCGCAGTACCGTAAACTTGTTGGTTCTGGTCGGAAGCGGGATGGGTCCGGAAACCTTGGCACCCGACTTCTGAACGGTCTGTACGATGGATTTCGCGCTCTGATCAATTAATTCCACATCAAAGCCGCGAAGGCGCACCCGAATCTTATCCTTAGACATCTTTCCTCCAACGATTCCCCGAAATCTCTTCGGGACAACCGATTCGCCGGCACCCGCCGGATCCGGAGGGGCGACCCCTATGCCTCCCCTCCCGTTTGGACTACAGCAAAATTTGGCCCGACCTTCCGGACGAGCCGGTTTTCAAAGAACCAGTAAAACCGCATCTCCCGCCCCGGGGGCGGAAGATACAAAAACCGGCTCGGCGCCGAAGCGCCAGGGCCGGTTGTTAACCCGGAGGTTACTCGGTGATTTCCGTAACCTGACCGGAAGCGACGGTACGACCGCCTTCGCGGATAGCGAAACGCAGACCCTTGTCCATCGCGATGGGGTGGATCAGTTCGACTTCAATATCGGTGTTATCGCCGGGCATCACCATTTCCTTGCCGGAGGGCAGGGTTACGGTACCGGTGATATCGGTGGTCCGGAAGTAGAACTGGGGCCGGTAGCCGGAGAAGAAGGGAGAGTGACGACCACCCTCATCCTTGCTCAGGCAGTAGATGGTGCCCTTGAACTTGTTATGGGGAGTGATGGAGCCGGGCTTGGCCAGAACCTGACCGCGCTCAACCGCATTTTTGTCCACACCCCGAAGCAGAGCGCCAATGTTATCACCAGCCTGACCTTCGTCGAGCAGCTTGTTGAACATTTCAACGCCGGTAACGGTGGTCTTGGAGGTGTCGCGGATACCGACGATTTCAACTTCTTCGCCGACCTTGACAATACCGCTTTCAACACGACCGGTAACAACGGTACCGCGGCCCTGGATGGAGAAAATGTCCTCGATGGGCATCAGGAACGGCTTGTCAACCGCGCGCTCGGGCAGCGGGAAGAAGCTGTCCATGGTGTCCAGGAGTTCCTTGATACATGCGTTGGCTGCTTCATCATCGGGATTTTCCATCGCCTGGAACGCAGAACCGCGGATGACCGGGATGTCCTCACCGGGGAACTCGTAGGTGGTCAGAAGTTCACGGACTTCTTCCTCTACCAGGTCGATAAGCTCTTCATCATCGACCATGTCGGTCTTGTTGATGAAAACCATCAGCGCAGGTACGCCGACCTGGCGGGCCAGCAGGATGTGCTCCCGGGTCTGGCTCATGGGGCCGTCGGTGGCGGAAACTACGAGAACCGCACCGTCCATCTGGGCGGCACCGGTGATCATGTTCTTCACATAGTCGGCGTGTCCCGGACAGTCAACGTGCGCATAGTGGCGCTGATCGGACTCGTACTCGAGGTGCCGGGTGTTGATGGTGATACCACGGGCCTTTTCCTCGGGTGCGTTGTCGATCTCGTCGTAATTCAGAGCCTTCGCACCGTACTTGTTTGCACTGTACATTGTGATGGCAGCACTCAGCGTCGTCTTACCATGGTCGACGTGACCGATGGTTCCGACGTTAATATGAGGCTTCGTTCTTTCGAACTTTTCCTTAGCCATTACGCCCTCCTCACAGAATCGTAACGTAAGAGTTTTGTCCTGCTCACATCCGTTCCATTGGTTACACCGGGAACCTCTGATGAAAAGCTACAGACATTTATAATGAGATAGAATGAGTTGGCATTTTATTGAAGCGGACCTGATTTGTCAACGACGGAAATCCGGAGAAAATCCGGGCATCCGGTGCAAAAGGCTCCGCTCATGGGAGGGGAATCACCAGCTTACCGACATACGCAGGCAAACGACACCATTCACGCAATAAGCACGGTGACCACCTTACCATCCAACTTCATCTATCCAACCAGACTCACGGCCCGGTGTGACACACAATCATCGGAAGGTCGGTTTGGTCATTCAATTCCGGCCGGGCATCAGTGCGGCGATTGTAACCGCTTTTCGTCCGACCATTATTGGTGATCATAAACACGACACGTCAAAGATCAATGCAATGTTCGCGGAATTTATCAGAAGCGCAACTCTATGTCAAGTCCGCAGAGGGATTTATCGCGGAATGCCCAGGATCCGCAGGGAGAAGTATGCGAAAGCAGGCGCCTTTAGCCGGTAATGCAGGTCTTCCGGATTGCCAGCGCTGATCCGGCGGGACGTATGAAAAGTGACCGCCCAGTTTTTGGGAGATCAGATTATAAACTATGTGGAGCCCGAGCCCGGTATTCCCCTGATCCCGCCGGGTGGTAAAAAAGGGCTCGAAAATGCGGTCGATATGCTCAGCGGGAATCCCCGGTCCGTTATCACAGAAATACAACACATGAGCGCCGTCCTCCGCACCATAAATGAGGGTGACCTGATGGGAAAATCCGGCGCTCTCGGGCGGCTTGCCGGCGAATCCATGATTAAGGGAGTTCCGCGCGAGATTACTGAGAACTTGCCAAAGGACTCCGCGATACGAACGCAGGCGAATCCCCTCGGGTATTTCTATGACCACCTGTACCCGCGCCGGCTTCAGGATCGCCACCAGGGTTTCAATAATTTCCTCCAGGAACTGACGAAGGTCGATTTCCTTACGCTCTTCAAATATCTGGTCGGCTGCAACCTGCTTGAACTGCTGGACCATTTCCCCGGCGCGATTCAGATTTGCCTCTCCCAGGCTTGATGCGCTGACCACCTGCTCGAGGGCCGCCATAAGCTCGCTGCGGCTGACATCCTTGCCGGAGAGCATATTCAGCGCACTTTCCGCCGCATATTGCACCGATGAGAGGGCGGTTACCGAAACGCCGATGGGAGTATTAATCTCATGGGCAAACCCGGCAACCAGGCCGCCTAGAGCTGCCATTTTTTCGGATTCTATCAGCTGGTCCTGGGCGATCTTCAAATCCTCAACGCTGCTTTCCAGCTCCCGGGTCCGCTCCTCGATCCTGTCTTCCAGGTCCCTGGTGAAAGTTTCGATGCGGTCGGCCATGGTATTGAACTCGGCGGAGAGTATACCCACCTCGCCCCGCTCTGCAATAGCGCTTCGAATCGCGCCCTCTCCCTTTCCGAACCGGCTTACCGTCTCGGTCAGGTGTGAAATGGGTTCAGAAATCCGCCGTGCCGCTGCCGCAACTGCGATGGATGCCAGTACCAGGGCGCTGGTTCCCACCAGGGCGGTTATCAGGGCAGATTCCGCCAGGGGGACCAGGATAAATGAGAGATCGTTGTAGACCAGGAAAATCCAGTCACTGTCGGGATGATAGAAGCTGCCGGCGACCAGTGTGCGCGGCAGGTCGTCGCTGATTCCACGGGGAAGGAAAAAAGCTCCCTGACCGAGATTTTCTTCCGCAATTCTCAAC
>CAWZYW010000305.1:0-4021 GCA_963966255.1 uncultured Salinispira sp.
CGCCGGAACCTACCGCTACAGGGTAAGAGTACTGGGTCCAGACGGGCTTCCGCTCACCGGCTTCGACCAGTGGAGCGAATGGGTGGATTTTCCCTACAGCCGGTCTTCGATGCTTCTTGATCCACCGGGAATCGCCCAGAGCCTGCTGCCCGGTATCGCCGAAGAACAGTTATCCCGAGCGGAATTTGAAGTCCCCCAGGATGAGCAATTCCCCGCCGGAGAGCCGCTGATCTTCGATGCCTACGCCCTGCCCGCATTTATGAGTTTTGAACTGACCAACGGCCAGGCAGCGGACTTACTGAATCAGGGTATCGCCTCAGGGGACCTCATCCCCGGAGAAAGTGAATTCGGCGACCCCGTGCTGCGTTCCCCGGCCAACGGCAAGGTGGTCATCGGCTTTGATAATCTCTACTACGGCATACAGTTCGGGCTTTCTCTTACGACCGACGTCGAGGATCAACCGGCTGATGAGTCAATCGAGGAACCCGCACCCCTGGTTGAAGTTCAGCCGGGCTATTCCGATCATCCGGCAATCGGGATTACCTGGTACGGCGCCATGTATCTGGCAAACCGGCTGAGCAGCGATCAAGGCCTGGAAGAAGTATATGACCTGGCGGAAATGATATGGATTGAAAATCGCAGAGGCTACCGACTTCCCACTGAGATGGAATGGGAGGCCTACGCGCGCAGCCGGGAACTTCGAACCCCGCCCAACTATTATCGCTCATTCGATCCCTGGGAGGATGTGAACTATCCTCATACCCGCTCCGGCGGGCCGACTGCGCCGGTAAACGCATATCCCAATTCATTTCCTCAGGGCGACAGTTCGCCCAGGCATCTGCTGGGGAATGTGTGGGAATGGTGCTGGGATTGGTATGATCCCGGTGCCTACCGGCGCTATGCCGACCTCGACAGCGGCGATTTTCGCGATTACCGCACGGAACTTTCCGATGCTGACCGGCAAATACTGGTATCGGACGCGGAACTCGATCCGAATGATCCCCGCTATCTCCGTACCGTTCGCGGAGCCGCCTGGAACTCAGCCCGGGAGCTGGTCAGGATAAGCAACCGGGGACGTTTTTATGTCGATGAGACGAGCTGGAGCGTAGGGGTTCGCTTCGTACTCGATCTGTGATAATCAGTCGGAACCGATGCGGGTTTCCGCGGTCCCGATGCCGTATCTGGTTTCGATGCGACCGTAATAATCTATGATTTTGCGCACATAATCCCGTTTGCTCCGATAATCGCCGTGAAAAAATGATCGCTTGAAACCGTAGATAATCAAATGCTTCAAAAGCCTGGGGTTGATTTCGAAGTTATCCAGGGCCATCAGTATTTCCTTGGTCACGCTGGTATGGCTCACCAGTCGATTATCGGTACAGAATGTCACGCTCAAATTCGCTGCGAGCATTTTTTTCAGGGAATGCTGGGCGATGTCAGGAATCTGGGGGCTGGTCTGGAGGTTGCTCGAAAGACACACCTCCAGGGTGATCCGCTTGTCCGCGATAAACTGCTGCAATCCCGTGAGGTAGGCATCGCGATCCGCGATATCCGGATCGCTGATCATATCCGCATCAAAAAGATGAAGTCCGTGCCCGATCCGGTCCGCGTGCAGATCGGTGAGGGCCTGGAAAATGCTCTCGGGACCGTACGCCTCACCGGCATGCACCGTTTTGTTCAGGAAATGTTTATGTACGTACTGGTAACTGCTTTCGTGAGCCGAAGCCGGATAGCCGTACTCGCTTCCCGCAAGGTCGAAACCGACGATTTGGATATCGCTCTGAGCCCTCAGCCGCACCGCCGCCCTGGCCAGCTCCAGGCTGGCATACTTGATGATTTCGGTCTCCGATGAAAAGCGATGCATCCGGATAAAATCGGCATAGTAGGGGCTGAAGTGCTCATTGAAAAAACGCATGGCACAGACAATGATCCCGTACTCGAACATGGGTTCATCGTCGCCAATCACGCGGTTGAACTCATCGCGCTTCTTCCTCAGACCGCGATCAACCGCCTCGAGAATATCCTCGAAGGTCAGGCCCTGGCGGATATGAAGCTGGGGGGCAAAGCGGACTTCCAGATACCGCACGCCTTCGAGGATGTTATCCTCCGCCAGCTCGTATGCGATGCGCTCCAGGGCCTCGGGATCGGTCATCACCGCCGTGGTATAGGCAAAACCCTGAAGGTAGTCGTTCAAATCCGCGTATTTTTCCTTGAATACCGTTTCCAGCAGGCTGGATTCGTCGTAGCTGGGCAGTTCGACATTCCGCTCCCTGGCGAGCTCGATGAGGGTGGGGATGCGAAGGCTGCCGTCGAGGTGGACGTGCAGATCGGTTTTCGGGATGGCCCGGATAAAATCTTCGGAGTACCAGTTCATAGAGTCATAATACGCTTAGGAACAACGCCAAGTCCAGCTTGTATTGTCCAAACTGCGGTTCAACTGGCATCAGTCGCTTTTGCGACAGCTGATAATTCTTGCCGAGCCCAAGTCAATCCCATACAATTCCCTCATGAGACGATTACTCCTCTCGTTCGTATGTATCTCTGTTTTATCCGTCCCGGTCTTCAGTCAGACAGCGCAGGCGGACCGGACGCTTATGCTCCGGATTTTTCCCCAGGATGCTCAGGTGTATGCCGATGGAAATGCCCTGGTTCCCGGGCGATGGCAAGGCTATTATCGGTATTATCAGGTTCCTGGCGACAGCCGGAGCCTTGTGTTCACCGCAGACGGCTACGAGTCCGCCGTCCTGTCAATAGGAGAATCCCACAGCCTGTCCGAAGCCGGCGGATTTATTCCGGTACGTATGAGCGGTGATGACACAGGGATATTAAGCATCGAATTGAAGCTCGAACGAGCCGCTTCGGAGAGCTCCCTTCACCGGCTTGCGATAATGGACAGCGGAACCAAGCCGAAGAGCGTCGAGTTCAGTCCCGACGGCAGTCGTATGTACGTGGCTCAGCTCGATGGCAACGGACTCGATGTCTATGATGTAGCGACCCTGTCTCATCTGGGGGAAATCCGTCTGAGCCCGCCGCAGCGGGACGGTCGGGGTTTTGTTGAAATCGCATTCCGCCCGGGCAGCGGGGAAATCTGGATAAGCCAGATGACCACCGGCGAGGTGCATATATTGGACGGCGGGGCCCAGACGCCCCTGGCATCGCTGCGTACCGGCGGCAGCTGGTCAAAGGTTATCTGCTTCAGCCCCGACGGAAGCTATGTCTTTGTCTCCAACTGGCTCAGCGAGGACGTGTCGGTGATTTCCGCCGCTGATCGCCGCCTGCTTGGCCGCATACCCGTTGGTACCGTACCGCGAGGGCTGGCCATCAGCCCCGACGGGACAAAGCTCTTTGTAAGCGATTATGAAGGCGGTCGGGTGTTCCGTTATGATATAGAGTTCCTGTCGAGTGCCGATTCGGATTCAGACGGCGACGCTGCTGCGCTCTCCGGGATCATAGCTTCTGCTCGACCGGCTCTGACTATGGGAGGGGCTCCCGGTGCGAAGCGTCATATCGTCATATCTCCCAGGCGGAACCGGATATTCGTATCGGACATGTATCACGGAATGATTTTCGCCTATTCGCTGAGCGACGGGACCCTGGAAAACTCGGTCTATGTCGGACCGAAATTGAATACCATTGCCCTGGATCCCCAGGAGAAATATCTGTATATCAGCTCCCGGGGAATGAATAATCCGGAAACCTACCTCATCCCCGGACCGGATTTCGGAAGGGTATACGTCATGGATCTGGATGGGATGCAGGTGGTCGACTGGATCTGGGGGGGCAATCAACCTACCGGTCTTGCGGTTTCTCCCGACGGTACCCGTCTGGCGTTTACCAACTTTCTCGATGACCGTCTGGAAATCTACGACATATCAGCGTATTCGGCCATCAACCCCCTGGCGATGATGTATGGCAGATTAGGCCTTGAAATCCGGGAGGGCCTGGACCGCCGCCACGAACTTCCGCCCGCGATCGAATTCGTTGAGGAACATGCCGAAGCTGGCACATCCGGGGGATAAGG
>CAWZYW010000306.1:0-3981 GCA_963966255.1 uncultured Salinispira sp.
ATCGTCGGCAGCGTCAGATGGGTATAAGAGACAGGAAGAGGATCTTCGTAGAGGATCCGGTGCGGATCATCCGCGCTATCAAATACGCGGTGAAGACCGGCCTGGAGCCTGGATTCTTCCTCAAGCGCAAACTCCGCCGCCAGGCGGAATTGCTGGCGGATATATCGTACAGCCGTCTCACCGAAGAAATTTACAAAATTCTCGCCAGTGGTGATTCCCGGAGGATTTTCGAGGAATTCTTCGAATACAAGGTATCTGCCCATATCCTGCCGAGCCTCGACGCGTATCTCCGTGAGCCCCGTGAGGGTGCTGAGAAAAACCGCCGTGTTTTTTTCGAGAACCTGGGCGAGCTCGATCAGATGGTCCAGTCCCAGCGGGAGGTGCCTCGGAACATCATGGTGCGCCAGCTGGTGAAGGATTATGTGACCCGGCTCGGTCCCTGGGAGGAGCAGAGGAAAATTCATTTCCCCGAAGTCTACCAGGGCATAAAGGAACTACTGAAGCCCATGGTGCCGGCCAACCGCGATGTGGAGGATGTTGTGGTGTCCCTCATGCGGGAGCGCCAGGAATCCGCCGTACAGCGCAAAGGTGCGAAGACCCGGCGCCGCCGCAGCCGGCCGCGCAAGCGAAAAAAAACCGCCCAGCCGAAGCCGGACGGTGATACCCCTCAATAATCGATACGGTCTCTTCTTCTATCCTTCCATCCGCTCGAGGATCTGGGTGACTTTCTCAGTGAAGTTCGCCGGGTCCAGCTGAATGGTAGTGTCCAGATATTCGGCGGCTTCATCATAGCGGTTGTCGGCGAACGCATTGACTCCCAGGGCGTAATAGGTCAGGGCGGCGGCGCTGCCCTTTTCCAGTGCGGTGCGGTAATTCAGTTCCGCCAGGGTGTAATTCCCCCGGTCGTAATTGATGAGGCCCAGGTAGTAATGGGGGATATGGCTGATATCCTGTCGGTTGATGGCGATGAGGAAGTTCTGCTCAGACGCATCCAGGTTTCCCGCCTCGTATTCTTCGATTCCTTCCTCGATCAGCTCCACGTAGGTCTTCTTTTCCTGGAAATATTCCAGGAAGCTGTTCTGAAGTTCTTCCTGATTCACCCATTGGAATGCCGACTCATACACTTGCGCCGAGTTCGTAATCAGGTCTGCCTCGGGATCCATGGCGGAAATCGCGTCCCAGAGAATTCGGTTATGGGATCGCTGTTCGCTGTTCACCAGGTAATTCACCACTCCCCAGGCTTCGGGATAGAACACCTCGATATTGTCCTTGGCGCTTTCCACGTCGATGGCCAGTATCTGCTCGGGAGTAAGAGCCTCGCTTTGCCGGGAGCCGTAGAGGATCTCTTTCAGAGTCTCCAGCCAGGAAAGGTTTTCCCGGTTGTTCACCGCGCCGAAATTGGCGTCGTACTGTGCTTCCTCGAAATACACCGCGAAACCTTCGCGGATCCAGAGCGGGGGGTTGTCGATAAAAGCCCTGATGAACTGGATAAATGCCTGGTGGGTGAAGCTCTCGTCGAATTCTTCACCCACTTCCAGGGCGCCGACCAGCTCGGATCGGGAGACGTCGCTGTAGTGGAGATATACGAACTCGTTTCGGCTTTCTTCGATCAACCGGGTCAGGTAGCGGTCGTACTGGGTG
The DNA here is from genome assembly GCA_963966255.1 of uncultured Salinispira sp. Taxonomy (GTDB): domain Bacteria; phylum Spirochaetota; class Spirochaetia; order DSM-27196; family Salinispiraceae; genus Salinispira. The sequence goes on from CAWZYW010000306.1 coordinate 1,642, forward strand.
TAGCTGTTGAAGACCTGGACCTTCAACTTGAAATCCAGTTCATCGAGATCGAAGTGGAAATACTCGTTGAACATCGACAGATATGCTTCCAGGCGCATCGCGGCGGTTTCCGCATGGTCCTGGCTGATATGCGATCGGACCCGATAATGATCGCTCTCATGTACGTATGAACTCTGTGCCGCGATCCCCATCGCCAGCAGTGAAATAACGGTGATCGTCAATATCAGTTTTTTCATACCGTTCCTCCGATTCAAGTATCTAATATCGATGTGCAGTGGTCAAATTTAAAGCTTCCCATTAAATTTATCGGTTAAAAACGGCCCGGACTTGAGGGAAAATTTCATGGTTCGGTCTGTGGTTCCCCGACGCTCTCGATATTGATATGGAGATCCTCAATGATGATGCCCGTGTACTTTTCGATGCGATCGATGATGTAATCATGCAGGCTGTGCAGATTCGTCGCAAGTTCGAAGCCGAACGGTACGCTCAGTCCAACGTGGAGGTGGTAGCCTCCCTTGTCCTGTTTGACGGTCAGCTTCTTCAGTTTGACGTCCGCGGCCTTCTCGAGGATGCAGTGGATGATCATCTGGCTGAGGGCAGCCTCGCTGATGCTCACCGCTCCTTTCCGGGAAAACTCGGGACGGACCACGGTTTTTTCTATCTCCCGCTGTTTGCCGAAAACCCCCAGGCCCCGGCGGAACAGGATTTTCACCGAATCCGCCATAATCCTCGGGTAATTTCTCTTGACCTCGATGGCGGGTACGGGAATCACGTGCTTGCCGTGGTTTTTCCGATAGTGAATCGCGGTCTCGATTTCGTCCGCCGTAGCGATATCTTCGATCTGGATAATCTTAACCGGCGGCGGCAGTTGCAGCGTCCTACATATTTTGAAGATCATCTTCGTACTGGTTCCCAGGATCAGGATCTTCTTTACATGGCTCTGTTCGAGTCGATGTTTCACTTCCCGCAGGTGTTCCCTGTCGGTGAACAGGGCGGTTTTTACTGCGGAAAGATAGGCTTTTTCTTTTTTTGCCGAGCGGCCGGCGACGATTCGGCTGTTTTCGATGAGCAATCCGTCGTCGATAATCGCTTCGATTTTATACTTTTCGGCAATCAGCCCGGCGCGGAAACTCTTGCCGGTTCCGCTTTTGCCGACCAGTGCGAATACTTTGAGGCCGCGCATCCGCCATATTGATTTGGTCCAGATCCGGTGTATGCTGCTTAGAACTCTGCTTTTTGCCATTCCCGCCCTATCTTCCGGTCCGGTTCGCCGATGCGTTGCCTCCGGCGTCCGCCGTACTTCTCTTTACATTATATATCACGAATGTGCTATTATAATAATTCCCAATAAAGAGTCTGGAGTGCAGATGTTGCGATCGGTCAACCCGGTGTTTATATCGGCCCTGTTGAGCTGGTTCGGCGCCCAATTTATAAAAACGATCCTCAACGGGTTGTTGAAAAAAAGCCTGAGAAATCCCGCGGACGTCATCGCCAGTCTGATCTGGCGCACCGGCGGCATGCCTTCCAGCCACTCGGCCCTGGTCACCGCCCTGGCGGTAAGCATCGGCTTCAATGAAGGCATCAACAGCACCATGTTCGCCCTGGCCCTCTTTTTCGCCCTTGTGGTTGTCCGGGACGCCCTGGGTGTCCGCCTGTCCACCGGCCGCCAGGCCCAGGCCCTGAATCGGCTGGGCAGAAGCCTCGAACATCAGGAGGGCGTCGACTTCGCGCCGGTGAAGGAAGTTCACGGGCATACCCCGCCGGAAGTCCTCGCCGGCGTTATTCTGGGAGGCAGCATCGCCCTGGCGGCGAGCATCCTTTCCCGATGATATCCCGCTCCGCCATCGCCTATCTGGGTTCCGCAATCCTGCTCCCGATCATTTCGGCGGGTCTTTTTATCCTGCTCTATTTTTCCTCGCCGCAGACGAATCCGCGTCAAAACGAATATCCCTTTAGCATCATCGAGCTGGAAGACGGCGCAGCGGCGGCTGAGCTGCTGGAATCAGCGGGTCTCGGTCCTGTCATCAGCAGGCAAACGGCGACGCTCCCGGTGAGCCGGGTGGGACGCATCGAGGACTCTGACATCCACCGCCTGGATCAGCGCCTGGAGTCCGACGATCTGCGCCTCAGCCCCTACCTGGAAAGCCTCCGCTCGGTGTTCGACGCGCCTCTGGGACAGGGTGAACTTCTGTTTGTACCGGCAGATCCCGATCGCATCGCCCCGGTGCTCCGTGAGAGCTCCATTCAATATTACATTCATCAGGACCGGAACCTGCCGTTCACCGCCGGGCTTCTGCTATGGGGCGTCACCGCGACAGCCATGTTCGCCTTCCTGCGGGG
>CAWZYW010000307.1:0-3973 GCA_963966255.1 uncultured Salinispira sp.
GTGGGCGGGGAGTTGTATAAAAGACAAAGAACACCCCGTGGTGACCCCACAGATGGAGCGGGGGGCTGTCTTCTTTTTTCTGGACCTTCCCCGCCAGCTGCTGAATGAAAACCGGGATTTTTTTCGGGGGGGCCCCCCCCCCGCCGATGGTCAGGAGGAATCGGCGGGTATTCCCCCGCTCGCAGCGTTCGATCCGTCGTTCGCAATCTTCCTGGGCATGGGCGACCAGCTCGTGATCCACGAAATGGCCGCTGTAGATCACTTCGGCGGGATCCATGGGTTTCAATACATCCCGGCTTCCTCCCATGTTCCTCAGGCTCCGATAGCCGAGATAGGCCGAAGGCCCCTGGATGCAGTGGATGGAACCCTGTGCAAGATGAAAAGCCAGAGCAAGGTTGTCCGGCACGGCGGTGATGACCCTGCGGAATCCCGCGTGAATCGCCGCCTGGGCGGCCCAGGGGTGAACCGAGAGAAACGGTATGTCATCGGGTATTGCCCGGCATGACGGTGCGAAGAAACGGCTCATATGCCAGTCCCGCAGCTGGTATTCCAGTTTCCGGGCAACCGTATCGGTGACCTTTTCCCAGATCAGCGCGTTGAACAGGGGTAAGCGTTCGCTGAGACGGCTCCCCCAGCTGTACAGTCCCTCGAGACCCGTTATGATCCGGCTTGCCATGGAACGGGGATTCTCGAGCAAATCCAGCCAGACCGGGGTGTATCCCATAAAATGGGCCACCGATGCCAGCGCCAGGGCGATACGATAGTGCCCGAACCCCATCCGTATGGTGCCTATGATCACCGGATTTTCAACACCGCTGAAGTCGATGTGCTTCACCCCTTCGCGGACATCCTGAAGCTCATCGGAAATCTGAATGTAGCGCATGCCGAACAGCGAAGTTCCGTGGACGCGATCGCCAATGGAGAGGGGATAATATGCCCCGTCGGGGTTGCCGTATCGACGATAGAGGCGCTTGAAGCGGCCCCGGGCCTTGCGCACAGCGGAAGGGCGAATACGGTTGCCGAACAGCAGATAGTCGGCGTCGTTGTCTCCGGGAAAACCTTTAAACACAGGATTCATACCTAAAGAATAAGCTATGCGGCGGCTATTCCTCCAGTAAAACCGGATTTTTCAATACGCCGATACCGGAAATTTCAACTTCCACCAGATCCCCGCCGGAGATCGGCGCGATGCCCTCGGGAGTCCCGGTGGCAATGATATCTCCGGCTTCCAGGCGGATATGCCGGCTGATATATGAAATTATGGTCGCCACCGGAAAAATCATACGCGAGGTATTCGATGACTGGCGCAGCTCGCCGTTGACCCGGCAGGAGATCTCAAGGTTTTGGGGATCGGGGATTTCTTCGGAGGGAACGATTCGCGGCCCAATTGGTCCGAAAGTGTCCAGGCTCTTGCCCCGGAACCAGCCGGATGCGTCGCCTTTCTGAATATTGCGCTGACTCACGTCATTGAAGCAGGTGTATCCCAGGACGTAATCCATGGCATCGACTTCGGAGACCCGGGAGCAGGTCCTGGATATGATCACCGCCAACTCGGCTTCAGGGTCGACGCGCACCTCATCAAAACCCAGATTAAACAGGTACGCTGGAATGACGATTGCTTCGCCGGGGCCGATGAGAACATTAGGAGTCTTGGCGAAGAGCACCGGCTCCGAGGGTAGATCGAGCTTTTCGTGGTCATAGCTCAGGCTTTCGACCACATGGTCGGCATAGTTCAATCCCACGGCGATGATCTTACGGGGGTCGAGGGCGTACTCTCCGGTGCCGAATGGCAGGCGTATCATGTCATCTCCTGTTCGATCCTGGACAAGTCCAGTTCATCATCGTATTCCTGATATTGCTGCGGCGTGCAGATCCGTTTGAGTTCCCGGAAGAGTTTTTTCAGGGAATCCATGGTATGCATGTCCTTCCGCAGAATGGTGACCAGCTCGGATTCCCGCAGCTCGAGGCAGGTGAGCAGCAGCAGCGATGCGATGGTTTCCATGGCATCCCGGACCGACTGTCCGGCAAGGAAAACCGAACTGTATTGTATGCTCTTCTCATATGGGATGAAAAACTGCACGTCTCCCCAGGATATGGCGCGGAGCATCGGAACATTCTCGGGATTTTTTGAGTGGGCGCCGTGTTTGAGAATGAGCGCAAGGGTCCGGCTGATCTGAAAGAAAATATTGAGCAACTCGCTGATATTACTGATCAGCGGCTCTTCGCCGGCGTTCACGCTCAAATTCCCTTCGGAGAGCACCCGTAGATAACGGGTACGCTCGAATTTCGGCGTTTTCAGAAGAAGCTTGTCCAGCTTGTCTTTTATATATCCGATGCGAACCAGATAATTTGAAAACAGCGTTTTATCAAAAACCTGAACAAGTTTGTCACCCCCCCCCTTGACCTTGAAATCCGCGGTGAGAAAGCGCTTGAACTGCACGATGACCTTTTGTGAGAATTCCACCAGAAAACCGAGAATATTGGACCAATCCGCATTGAACCTGTCCTGATCACCGCCTCCGGTATTGTAGAACTGCTTTAATATGCTTATGTCGTGACTGGAGGTCCTGCCTTCGTTGATGGGTATCAGGCCTTGGAAAAGGGATATCTCTTCGTGATGCCTCAGGTGCTTGTTGATGGATACCACAACCTCGTGCTGGTAGTTGATCAGGAGCAGCCGCCCGTGATCGTCGAGGTCAAAATCTTCGGCGCTGAAATACTGTCGGCGATCGGGATTGGTGATGTCCTGGATATCGAGGAACCTCCTGGAGACCATGGAATTCAGCGACACGAACAGTGAGTAGAGCGTGAGGCGGTTCGGGGTTCGTGAGAGCAGCATTTGTATTGCGCGGATGATGCTGTCCACCGGGAAATTCTGCACATGACCCAGTTTGGCGTAGAGTTCCAGCTGGCGTTCCAGTTCCGCCAGCAAAGCGGGTTCTGAGGAAAGAATCAGGAAAGCCTGCTCCACTCCCCTCATGATTTCGAGTATCTTCGCCGGGGGGTTATGCAGATGTTCGGGGGTGATTGCCGCGACTTCCCGTGCGAAATCGTGGATAAAAACCACCTGGTTGTACTCTTTTTTTTCCAAAACTCTCCAGCCGTTTTCCACCACAGGGTACAGGGCTTTATGAAGGGGCTCCGCCAAAGTACGCTGTATCTGCTGGATAAAACGCTCCGGAAGCTTTCCGTCAAGGCGCATAAACACAAAGAAGGTGAAATGTATAATTCCGTTTTGCCGGGAGAATTCACGGATTTTCAGCAAATCTGCGGATATAAACTGGAAGAAGCTGTTAGCGGAAAGGGTTCGCTTGATCGAACGGCGATTCCTCGCTATCGCGTCCCGTGAAAGTCCCTGGACTGATACCTGCATATGCGGCCTAGTCGATCAGGCCGAACGAGCGCAGTTCAGCAGTCAGAGCATCCCGTTCGATCGGCTTTGCCAGATAAGCTTCGCATTGTTCAATAAATGCGTTGATAATGTTCTTGCTGTCACGGAGCGCAGTGGTCATGATAATTTTGACCCCGTCCAGACCGCTCACACCATGCTCCTGCTCGTATTTGCGGATTGCTTTCAACACCTGCTGCCCATCCATTTTCGGAAGCATTATGTCCAGACATACCAGATCAAAGGGTTCCTGATTTTGGAACGCCAAGGTAAAGGCATCCATGGCCGCTTGACCGTCGACCGCGTATTCAACGCTTCCATATTGTTCCAGCACTTTCTGCAGGAATTTCCGGCTCGGCATGTCATCTTCAACGATCAAGGCTTTCATGGGTCACTCCTGTCACTGCCCTCTCTCTTATAGTATAATTATGCCCGAAAAACCTGAAAAATGCGAGGACCATGTGGGGGAAGAGGCCCGGGATCAAAAAACTGCGGATACTCCGGTGATGAGCGATGAAGTTATCCGAGTGATGACAGGCCATTTTTCGGCGAACCTGATCATCGATCCCCTCGACGGCCGTATTC
>CAWZYW010000308.1:0-3962 GCA_963966255.1 uncultured Salinispira sp.
GGGTATTGGCCCCCGCAACGGTTTTTTTATTATGGGTGATCACAATAAATTGGGAACTTGCGGCGAATTCCATCAGCATGTTTATAAAGCGTCCCACGTTGCTCTCATCCAGGGCCGCGTCGATCTCATCGAGGAGGCAGAACGGCGAAGGCTTTACCATATAGGTGGCGAAAAGCATGGCCACCGCTGTGAGGCTCCGCTCGCCCCCGGAAAGCAGGGCGATGTTTTCCAGCTTTTTTCCCGGGGGCTGGGCATAGAACTCGATCCCCGACTCGAGCACGTTGTCCGGGTCGGTCAGTTTCAGCTCTGCCCGCCCCCCGCCGAATAGCCGGCGGAATGTGGAATGGAAATTCCGTCGGATTTTTTCATAAGTCTCCAGGAACATCCGGGCCGATTCCTCGCGAATCTGGGCGGTCACTTCCTCCAGGTCCTTTTTCGCCGTATACAGATCCTGCAACTGGTTATTCAGGAAGTCGTATCGTTCTTTTACCTCGTTATACTCTTCCAGCGCCATGAGATTCACGGAACCGAGGGCTTTTAAGCTATCTTTGACGTCGGCCGAACGATCCTTGAGGGTTTTTACATCTTCGGTGATTTCGAAGACCAGTTCCTCGAACTCGCTGAGATCCCTCGAATAGCGCTCACGGAAATTGGAATACAGATTGCGGATTTCCGTGCTGATCTCGGTGAGCTCAATCTGTATGGCCTCATGGCGGGATTGAATCTTGCCCAGGGACTCCATGTTTTTCTGCAGTTCCTTTTCTTTCTTGGACAGATCCTGATTTTTGCTGGAAATACCCTTCTCCAGATTCTGGAGCTCTTTTTTCAAGCTCTCCTCGGTTTTCTGGAGTTCTTCCTTTTCCTTGATCAGTTCGACGATGCGTCCCTGCAGTCCGTTGAGACGGCCTTCGTCCTCGGCGATTTTCTGACGATTCTCCAGGATCTGGGCCTCCAGCTCCTGCATCTGCACCTCAAGGTTATCTCCTTCATGTATCACCGCTTCCTGTTGGGCCTTGACCCTCTCCTGACCGACCAGAAGTTCCTGGAGGGTTTTTCGATATTCGGTGATCTTGTCACCCAGGGAGGAATTCTCCCCGGTGAGCTCAGCGCTTCGCTTTCGGTTGGATTCTATGCTATGCCGAATTTCCTGAAGCCGGGTGTCGATATTCCGCTTCTGGGTGATGATGCCCTCGGGGGCCAGGAAATCACGCAGGAAATCCGGAACGCTGGCGGAATAACGGAAAAAGGAGTCATGGAGTTCCCGGTGTATTTCCGACAACTCGTCCAGGATTTTTCTCTGCTGCTCGGCGAGCAATCCCCCCCGATCTTCGGGAGATTGCAGATCATCAAGGTTTTGTCTTTGGCGCTGAACCAGCTGATCGATGCGGGCGCGATATTGAGGGTTATTGAGTCCGCGGAACGCGCCTGTTCCTCGGGATCAATGGCGCTGGCCTTGAGGCCTTCGTCGAGTTCCCGTACGATATCATCAGTCAGACCCTGGAGCTCTTCCTGCAGATTCGTTATCTGCACTTCAAAATCCAGATTTTCCAGTTCGAGCCTTTTCTGCTCCCTGCGGTTGGTTTCGACCCGCTGTTCGCTGGTTTTAATCCGCTGTTCGAAATCGCTGATGTTCGTGGAAATTTCTTTCAGGCGTTCCGCGTACTCCCGGGCAAGATCGAGCTTTTCTTTCCGCTCGGCTTCCAGTTGTTTGAGTCGCTGGTTGATGCTCTCTTCCCGGGCCCTGTCCTGGGAAATTTTCTCCTCAAGCTCCCGAACCCGCTCATTAATTATGCTGATCTGACTGGTGATATTGGATTTTTCGATCGCCAGACCGTAGAGCCGTTTATTGGAATCGTTCAACTCGGTTTCCATGCTGTTCACCTGGTCGAGATTCTCCTCCAGATGCTCGTTTATGGAATCGATTTTTCCCTTGATCTCACCCCGGCGCAGCGACACCTCTTCAAGCTCACGGTTTTTCTTGTCCTGACGATTCAGATAGTCACGCAAGCGCAGCAGGTGAATATTCCGGTCAAGTTCGAATCGCCGTTCACGGAGTTCGTGATACTTGGCGGTTTTTTCCGCCTGCTTCTGCAGACTGTCGTGGCTGCGCTTGACTTCGGAAAGGATGCTCTCAACCTGTCGGATGTTCTCATCGGTGCGCCTGAGCTTCCGGTCGGCTTCCTGCCCCCGGGCTTTGTACTTGGTGATGCTCGCCGCTTCTTCGAAGATATAGCGGCGCTCCTCCGGCTTGGTGGAGAGGATCTGGTCGATTTTCCCCTGCTCCATGATTGAGTATGCGCTCTTGCCGATTCCCGTATCGAGGAACAGCTCACGCAGGTCACGGAGCTTTACCGGGGTGTTGTTGATGTAATACTCACTGTCGCCGTTGCGGAACAGCCGGCGTTTCACCGAAATCTCCGGAGTATCGAGGGTCAGGAGGTTTTCGGTGTTTTCCAGCGTAAGGGTCACCTCGGCCACATTAAGCGCTTTGCGGTCCTCGGTGCCGTTGAAGATAATGTCTTCCATTTTTTCGGCCCGAAGGCTGCGGGTCGCCTGTTCCCCCAGCACCCATTTGATGGCATCCACCACATTGCTTTTCCCGCAGCCGTTGGGTCCCAGCAAAGCCGAAATACCATCGGTGAACTCGATTTCCGTTTTATCTGCGAAGGATTTAAATCCAAACAATTCGATACGTTTTAAAAACACTGGTAACTCACTAAAATTTAGGAAATTCCGGCCGAGAAATGGCCCGGGGATTCGGAAGCTATCACTCGCGCAAAAAAAGAGTCAAGGTATCTTCGCAACTCTCGCCGATAGCCATTAGTATAGTAGCATACCAGCTCGTCATGTGACGAGATAAAAAACCACGATGCGTCGGCCATTGTACCATACGAGGGTCAGGCGCCAGGAGGCCATATGGCTATTGCAGACGGAATTCAGACGGCAGATTGGAAAGCGGAAAAACACGCCCCCGTGATCGAATGCCCGGACCAGGTCGAGTCGGGCGCGCGGTTCACCATAACCGCCAGCGTGGGGAAAGAAATAGCCCACCCCAATACCACCGAGCACTATATTTCCTGGATCCAGGTTTACTTCCGGCCGGAAGGTGAAAAGTTCACTATTCAGCTGGCTGACGCTAAATTCACCGCACATGCGGAATCGGCCGCAGGCGCCAATGAAGGCTCTGCACTGAGCGAACCGCTGGTGAGCGTGGACGTGAAAATCAAAAAGCCCGGTACCATCCAGGCTCTGAGTTATTGCAACATCCACGGGCTCTGGGAGTCCGAAAAGACCATCAGCCTGAAGTGAAATAAATGATCTGCGGGTTGGATGAAGTGGGACGGGGCCCCCTTGCGGGCCCCGTCGTCGCGTCCGCGGTACTGCTCGGGGAAGATGAACTGATTCCCGGACTGGCGGATTCGAAAAAAATCAGCGAGAAGCGAAGGGAAACCCTGGCTCCGATAATCAAAGCGCAAAGCCTGGCATGGGGGATCGGCTGGGTTTGGCCCGGGGAAATCGATACCATCAACATTCATCGGGCGAGCCTGCTGGCTATGATCCGGGCATTCGAGGATATGTTTCTGCGCAGCTCGGCAGCCGTACAGGAAATGCCCTTCGCGATACAGGTCGACGGTAAATTTCTGCCTGATTTCTCCGGCTCTCCGCAGTTCGATCCGCATCTCCACGGTCCCCTCGAGGCAATTATCAAAGGCGACAGTCTCATCCCCGCCATTTCCGCCGCATCAATTCTCGCAAAAGTCGCCCGGGACAAATGGATGACCGAATACTCGGTCCTGGAACCGGTTTACGGATTCGAGCGCCACAAGGGATATCCCACGGCAGCCCACAGGGAAGCGATCCGAGTTCACGGCCCTTCGAAAATACAGCGGATGAGTTTTCGTTATTGATTCTTCATCGGCGGGAGAAACCCGGGAAACTGCGAATGCTCAGGCGTCGTCTTC
>CAWZYW010000309.1:0-3959 GCA_963966255.1 uncultured Salinispira sp.
CCCCCCCCCAGCCCGCCGATGGCTGGCTTGTGCTTCCTCAGTCGCCGCCAGGCGTCCTGCCAGTAGGTAAGGCTCTCGCGAACCGGTTCGGTGTCGGTTAGTACGGCCTTGTCGACCGTTGTAAATCGGTTTTTATCCATGATCTACACCTTCTCCTTTTCAAACCGGATACGCGGATCGATGAGGGCGTAAGCCACATCGACCAGAAGCACCATGATGACGTAGAACACGGCATACAGTACGGTTATGGCCATGTAGGTCGTGTAGTCCCGGTTGGTAACCGATTCGACCAGATAGCGGCCGATACCGGCGATGGCGAAAATCCGCTCTATAACGAAAGAGCCGGTCATGATCGCCGCGATAGTCGGTCCCATGTAGGTAACCACCGGAATCAGGGCGTTTTTCACCGCATGCTTGCCGATGACCGACAGTTCGCTCAAGCCGTTGGCCCGGGCGGTCTGCACGTAGTCGGCCCGGAGCACTTCTAGCATGCTTGATCGGGTAAGTCGCGCAACGAACGAAAGCGAATATCCGCTCAGGGCCAGCACCGGCCCGATGTAGCTCGCCGGCGAGGAAAGGCCGAAAATCGGTATCCATCCCACGTTACGGGCGATGAGGTGAATGAACAGGGTGGCGACCACGAAACTGGGAATCGTGACCCCCAGGGTCGCCATGAACATGACGAAATAGTCTATTGGTTTATTCTGTTTGAGGGCGGATATAATCCCCACCGGTACGCCGACGATGACGATCACCAGCACCGCGAAGAATCCGACCCGGGCAGTGCGAGGAAAGCCCTCTATTACCAGATCATTTACCGATGTTCCGATTTTTTGATATGACGGTCCGAGGTCAAAGGTTAATAGCCCCAGCATGTAGTCAAAATACTGTTCATACAGCGGTGCGTCGAGATTGTACTTTTCCTCGATGAGGCGAAGAATCTCCGCTGGAATTGCCCGTTCTCGGGTAAAAGGTCCACCGGGAATTGCTCGCAGCATAAAAAACACCACGGTAGTAATTAGAAAAATGGTCAGGATGGAGTAGCCCACCCGCCGAAGGAAATACCTTCCCATTTTGCATCTCCTAAACCTGCGCTACTGCGGTAGTAACAAATTCGGTACGTCAGTAGGTCGCGGGAAAAAAAATTCCGCCGCCCCCCATGGAAGCGGCGGAATCGTCGTATTTACATACGATTAGCGAACAACAGTAGCGTAGCGGAAGTCAACACCGCCGAGCTGGCTGCGTTCCCAACCCTGAACCTGCGGGCTGGACAGCATGGTATCGGAATAGTGATACACGGGGATGATGGGCAGGTCGGTCATAAGGATTTCCTGCGCTTCATACAGAGCCTCGTAGTGATCCCTATCGTTGGTTGCGGCCAGGGCCCGAGCCATCGCGTCATTGTACGCGGGGTTGTTGTAGTTCGGGTCGTTGTAGGCATTGCCGTCTTCGAAGATGGCCAGCAGACCGGAGGGATCGAGGAAGTCAGTAATCCAGCCGCCGCGGGCTACCTGATAGTCACCCTGCTTGCGGGTTTCCTGGAATACGGCCCATTCCTGGTTGGCGAGAGTGATCTCGATGCCCAGGTTGGTCTTCCACATTTCCTGAACCATTTCAGCAACGAGCTTGTGGCCTTCGCTGGTGTTGTACATCAGTTCGAATACGGGGAAGCCTTCGCCGTTGGGATAGCCTGCTTCGGCGAGAAGTCGCTGCGCTTCAGCGAACTGGGAATCATCGGTAGCGATACCGTAGGTTCCGGCAGTTTCGAAGAAGTCGCGGCCCATGTGATCGGGGAATCCCGGGGGTACGAAGCCCGCAGCGGGAACCTGGCCGGAAGCCAGAACTTCAGCGATCTGCTCGCGGTCGATGGACAGGGTCAGGGCCCGGCGTACCAGGGGTTCCTGCCAGATGTCCAGGTCCATGTTGAAGTTGTAGTAGTAGGTACCCAGCAGCGGGAAAACGAAGAAGTTGGGATCTTCGGCGATGAGCCGGGGGATCTCAGCGGTGGGAACCGAGGGGATGAAGTCCAGCTCGCCGGCCTGGTAGGCTGCGTAAGCGGTGGATGCTTCATCGATGAACTTGACGTTGATGACGTCGATGTTCACTTCGTCTGCATTCCAGAAGTTGGGGTTCTTTTCGAGGGTAAGACCTTCACCGATGGTGTAGCTGGTCAGAACGAAGGGACCGTTGCTGACATACAGTGCGGGATCTTTGGCCCATGCGCCTTCGGGACCTGCTTCAACTGCTTCGCGCTTTACGGGCATGAAGTGGTAGAAAGAAGTCAGGGACATGAAGTATGCAGTCGGAGCAACGAGCTCAACCTGCAGGGTGTAATCGTCAAGAGCGGTTACGCCCATGGCATCCACGGGAACTTCGCCTACGGCTGCTTCGGGAGCGTTAACCACGTTGGTGTAGTCCCAGATCCAGCTGTACTCGGATGCGGTTGCGGGATCCGCTGCGCGCTTCCAGGCGTACTCGAAGTCATAAGCGGTGAGAGGAGTGCCATCTGACCACAGAGACTCGCGAAGATTGAAGGTGATGGTTTTACCATCGGCGGAAACGTCCCAGCTCTCGGCAATACCGGGCTCGACGATACCGTTCCGCTCGCGAACGAGACCTTCGAAAGTGTTGGCGAGAATGTCGCCACCATCAGACGCACCGTTAAGACCGGGGTCGATAGTCTTGGGATCAGCTCCCAGGTTCCAATTCAGAACCATCTGTTCTGCCGCGCCTTCTTCAGCGCCACCGGCAGCAACAAGAACCATTGGCAGAGTCAGTGCTGCGATAAGCACCAGTACCAGTGTTCTCTTCATAAAAATACCTCCTTGTCCGGAAGAATCCGGACGTATTCCAATGGTTCATCTTAAAGGCGTATTCGGATTTAGACAAGATTCGATTAAAAAAAATACAATATACTGGAATATTTTTACAACAGAACTCAGAAATTGATCATCGCCCTGCGGAGGTTGTGAAAGAACAGGAAAAGCCCCGGCGGCAGTGAGGCATCACCCAACTTGAATTCGAGGTGCAGATGTGGTCCCGTGGCCCGCCCGGTAGCCCCGACCAGACCGATTTCGCTGACCCCCGGGGCTACCAGACGGCCCTCAGCGACGCTGATCGACGAGAGATGCGCGTACAAGGTGCGCATGCCCAACAGATGCCGCACCACCACGAAATAACCGAAACTGTCGGACCAGCCGGTTTCTTCAACCAGGCCGAAACCCGCCGGTCGCACCGATGTCCCTGCGGGCGCGGCGAAATCGACCCCCTTGTGAAACTCGAGATCGGTCACCAGGTTGGACTCGGGACGCATCCGGAAAAAGTAGCTGGAACTGCGGCTGCCGTTAACCGGACGGTAATAGGGTGGCAGTACCACCAGAAGCAAAAGCACAGAGACGATGATTTTTATCAGGAGCCAGGGCAACGGCTTATGTACCCTACCCTCTTTGTCCTTCAGGACGTCTTCGATTTGCTTTTCGGCGTCATGTATCTGTTTTTCCAGGTCTTTTAGCTGATCATCCACGAAGGAGAATCTACTTCATCCGCCGCAGAATGCAAAGCATAAAAGGCTTACTACGTGCTCCGAAAACAGCTGATATTCCCTGCATAATTATCCTGCCAGGAAAGAGTTAGGGAAAGAGACCGGCGTCGAACCGAAAAAAACGGTGCTAAACGGCGGCTGCTAAGGGATATACACCAGAAAATCAGCTGTTTTCGGAGCACTTCATATCCCTTGACAGTCCGCAAGCGATTTGGGTAATCTCGCTTTCACATTACTATAGTAATGAGGGCCCATAGCTCAGTTGGTTAGAGCAGTGGACTCATAATCCATTGGTCGTAGGTTCAAGTCCTACTGGGCCCATAACAACAAAGTCCTAACTGCTTGCAATGCAGGCAGTTAGGCACCTACTTTGCTACTGGTCAACCAGCGCAGTGTAGAAAAATCTCTCGTGTATCCG
>CAWZYW010000310.1:0-3954 GCA_963966255.1 uncultured Salinispira sp.
TTAACCGGGTTGCCATGTCCGAAATTATGAATCGTGAAGGGTGCGGAAGAGCGATGGGGCTGGGAATCAAAATCCGACAGGGTTTCGTCGGATACCGGCGGATTTTCTATAATTGTGATAATGCTTCGAACGATATCATCGATATAGGTAAAATCCCGCTCCATTTCCCCGTTATTGTACAGATCGATAGGCTTTCCTTCGAGAATATTCTTCACGAACCGGAACAGAGCCATATCCGGTCGCCCCCATGGGCCGTAGACAGTGAAAAACCGCATCCCGGTCGTTTGGATCCCGAACAAATGGCTATACGCATGAGCCATCATTTCATTGCTCTTTTTGCTCGCGGCATACAAGCTTACCGGATGATCCACGTTCTGCGATACAGAGAACGGCTGATCGCGGTTCAATCCATACACGCTCGAGCTGGATGCATAGGATAGATTCAATATCCCATACTCTCGACACAGTTCCAGGATGTTCAGAAATCCCGTGATGTTGCTATCGATATATTCTTGAGGATGACTGAGGGAATACCGGACGCCGGCCTGGGCGGCGAGATGACAAATTGCATCGGGATTCTCTTCGCTGATGATGCGTTCAAGGTCTGATTTGTGGCAGATATTCACCAATGAGAAACGCAAGCCGTTCTGTCCGGTGGAAATTATACCGGGGCTGATCTCATCGGCCTTGATCCCCAGTTCTTCCAAACGGCCATATTTTAAAGACACATCATAGTACTCATTGAGACTGTCGATGGCGACCACATCATGGCCTTCGCGAATTAACCGCTTCGTTACATGATAGCCGATAAAACCGGCAGCGCCGGTCACGAGTACCTTCATTTTTTTTCCTCCGGAACCGGATCGGCGGCGCCAATACTTTTTTTCCTTCCCAATGCCACCAGCGAAACAAACAGCGGGATATATATCTGTATAGAGCGATAGCTGGTGGCCATCGTATCGCTGGATACCGCATTGACCAGGAAGAAAATAAGAAGGATCAACAGGGGCTTGCTGAACCAGCGATACAGGGGGTACGCCACCCAAAGCGTAAAAAACAATGCGAATCCAATTATTCCCTGGTTCGCCAGCAAGTAGTGGTAGGTCCCGTCTACCACCGGAAAGGTTCCGTACCCCCATCCGAACAGGAACGTTGACGGGCTGTGAAGCCAGTCATCGATCGCCCGGGGCCAAAAAAAGTTCAGGCGAACCGTGAACGAACTGTCGGAAAAAACCGACATGGGATTGCGGATGATCTTTACAAACTTTTCCGCCTGACCGAGGTCGGGGATCAGATCGATTATAAACAGATAGAACACTATGACGAACAAAGCTGCACCGGCGATAAACCAGTATCCCCGCTTCATATTCGCAAAGCTGATGATGACCGAACCGCCAAATGCCACCAGGATCGCCAGTAGATTCACCCGGGAGAGGGATAGCCAGAGGGCCAACAACGCGACGACTAAAACGACGACCCGCAAGAAGCTGGATCCATAGCGCTTCATGACGAGTTCATAGTGAAACACGATAAACACCCCGAGGGAGAACCCTGAAGGATTCGAACTCGTTCCCATGGCAAAGGGAAGGCCAAGGCGGTAACGATCTCCTACGCCGGGCCACCAGCCCTGGGTATAACCGACCTGGTATACCAGAACCCCTAAAAAAAGTAATGAAAGCCGGTCAAGGAAAACCTGTTTTTCTTCCGGACCGTTCTGATAGTAATCAACGACAACCAGGGCGAGAATCAGGTGCTCCACATATTTCACCAGCAGGAGGGAGGAAAAAACTCGTTCACCTTGCATGACCGAATAACCAAGATACGCCAGGTAGGCCGCAAAGATATAAAGGAATGGTTTCCAATCCCCGACCTTTATGCCTCCGAAGCGGAGTTTGACAATAAAGTATGTGAGCAGATAGATGTCAAATATACCGACCGGATTCCGCTGGAAAAAAAAGAACGGAAGTTCGATGACCGATAGCAGGATCAACAAAAGGAACGATGCTTGTTCCATTTCGCGATGCCGGATTACTTGTTCATCGGTTGAAAGATGCAGTCGGGACTCGGAGAATCCGGTACTATTCGAGACTTTGATAAAGCTTCTCCAATTCGATCATGCGTTTTTGTCGGTCGAAATCCCGCTGGACCCGGTCCAGTGCGCTTTTTGCCAGCGCCTTCTGCCTACCCGGATCAGCGGTGAGATCCACGATGGCATCGGCCAAGGCAATCGGGTCGCCCGAGGGTACGATGACTCCGTCTACCCCATCCCGGACGATCAGCGGTATGTCCATAACATCGCTCGTGATGATCGGATGGCCCATCGCCATTGCCTCGAGTAGTCCCTTCGGACAGTTATCCTGAAGGGTGGGGAATACGTACAGGGCCTTCCGATCGAGAACCGATCGAATGTGAGTATACGGCACAGGGGGTAAAAAATCGATATGTTCGGAAATACCCAGATCTTTCGCCAGTTGAGGGATGGCCGGGTTGTGGATCGGTCCGATGAGGGTCGCGCGGCAACTCTGCTGCCGATCATTGATCAATACCGCGATTGCCCGTAGCAGCACCTCGATGCCTTTATTGCTCCTGATGCCGCCATGATACAAAATTTCAGTGCTTTGCAGAGCTTCTGCTCCCGCGCCGATCGTCCGTTTCGGATCATAGTCTTGTGTTTCGATCGAGTTGTATAAGGTTATCGCCTCGCTGCGGATTCGACGCGGCAAATAGCGGCGAGCATAATCAACCTCCACCAGTACCCGGGCGGCCTGGCGCAGGGTTTTCGCATATCGGAATCGCTTGATCACTCCGTATACAACGGTGAAAACACGCTTGATCGTCGAAGACCGGACACCCTCTATTTTGCGGTCATACTGCACCGTCGCCGGTCCGTATACAAAAGGAGCCGAAAGCTTGCTCACCGAACTGGAAAATCCGGGATATGCGGGGCAGAGATGGTGCACCGCATCAACCGTCTCATTTTGGATTATCCTTCGGATGGCTTTTCTGGATTGCCGATCGAATCGCAACACCTTCTGGATTTTTTTAGTCCAGCGTTTTTCATCTTTATAATCGCAGTCGGAGATCTCAATCGGAATGAGATTTTCATATTGGCGGGACAGGGCGAATTGGGGAGAGCAGACGTAGACCCGATGTCCCCGTTCGGCGAACCAGGAAACCGTTTCCCATGCCACCCGCTCTTCCCCTCCGACTCCCTCGATGGCATCGGTGAATTTATATGCGGCATACGAGAAAACGATTGTCATATCCGTTCTCCCGATGGGCTCAGCCCTTGATCCAATATCGATATGATGGTCGTCAACTCCCGGTCGAGTACGATATCGAGGGTCAGATTTTCCAGATAATACCTCCGGGCTTTGGCACCCATTTCAGCGACGGTATCCGGATCTTCCGCCAGGCACTGAAGAATATCGAAAATCGCATCGATGTTATCTCCATCAACGGTATATCCGGTCTCTCCATCTTTGATGGCGTCGGAAACGCCCCCGGCGGTCCCGCCAAGGGATGGTGTTCCGCATAAGCCCGCTTCGACGTAAACCAACCCGAAACCTTCGACGCTTCCGGAATCTTTGAGATAGACGCTGGGCATTACGAATAAATCCGTTGCCGAATAGAGGAGATTCACATCCTCGCGGGCGATGAATCCGAGAAATTCCACCTGCTCTTCAAGTTCGAGTTCCCGCACTAAGTCGCGGAGGTTCGGTTCGAATGGCCCTTTTCCGGCAATGAGATAGCGGATCGAAAGATCCGGTTTTGTTTCCTTCAACCGTGCCAACGCGCGTAATACCGCCGAGTGCCCTTTACGTTCTTCGATCCGGCTCAATGTCGAGAGAATGATTGCGTCTTCCGGTGCATAACGACATTTGAATGCCGCCACTGCAGCTTTCTCACAGGGCTGGAACCGCTGATGATCCACACCGTTGAACACCGTATGAA
>CAWZYW010000311.1:0-3944 GCA_963966255.1 uncultured Salinispira sp.
AAAAAAGGAGACAACTCTTAGGGGTTTTCCCCCGCCGTAAAATCCGTCAGTTTTTCCGTAGGTCGCGGTGAGATATTGGGGCTCCTGGGCCCAAACGGGGCGGGAAAAACCAGTATTATGAGAATCCTCACGGGATATCATTTCCCCAGCTCCGGTCGAGTCGAAATAGACGGACTGGACCTCTATGAACACCCCGATGAAATAAAAAGCAGAATCGGCTATCTCCCGGAAAATGCGCCTCTGTATGATGAACTTACTGTGATTGAGTTTCTCAGTTTTGCCGCCGAAACGCGGATTCCGGAGAGCCGGGAACGCGAACCGGCAATAGCCCGGGCCGTTCGCGCATGTTCGCTGGAATCGGTGTATCGCCGACCGATTTCAGAGCTGTCCAAAGGCTACCGGCAACGGGTGGCCCTGGCCCAGGCCATATTGCACGATCCCGAGATTCTGGTTCTCGACGAGCCCAGTTCCGGCCTGGATCCGAATCAGATCGGTGAAATCCGTCAGCTGATCAGGGAGCTCGGGCGCGAGAAGACTATCGTCCTCTCCACCCACGTGATGCAGGAGGTCGAGGCGCTCTGCGACCGGGTCGTAATCCTCAACGAGGGACGCATAGTGGCCCAGGGAGACCCCGAAACCATCACCCGCGAGCTCAGGGGCGAATCCGGATTTTTCGCCCGTTTCGACAGGGTCTCGACGGAGCAGCTCGCTTCGCTGCGGGACATCGGCATTATTAGCTGCACTCCCGGTGACGGAGGGTATGAACTGGTCTTCGATTCCGCCCGGAATCGAAACAATGAGGATGCCATTTTCGACTGGTGCGTTGCGAATAGGATCAGGCTGCGGGAGCTTCGACCCGTTCGTCAGAGCCTTGAAGACGTCTTCGCCGAGCTTACCCGCTCGGCAAGCGAACACGGAGTCCGATCATGAATCGTCCGAGCCTGGTCCCCCTGGTAAAAAAAGAGCTCCGCACAAGCCTGAATTCCGCATCATCGTATCTCGCCGCCATTTTCTTTTTGACCCTCGGTTCACTTTGGTTTCTGAGAATTCATAATTTTGCCGCCAGGGATTACGCATCATTCCGGGAGTTTTTTTCGATTTTTCCTCTGCTCTTTATCGTCCTTATCCCGCTGCTGACCATGAAAATCTGGGCGGATGAGCGACGCGGCGGTACCATCGAGATTCTGTTCAGCATGCCGTATCGGATGTGGCAACTGGTATTGGGGAAGTTTCTCGGGGCGTTCCTGCAGTTCGCTGTCATAATGCTGCTGACTCTGCCGCTCATCCTCATATTGAGCCGGCTTGGGGATTTTGACTTCGGCCAGATTATCACCCAGTATGTCGGGGTGCTTTTGCTCGGAGCGGCTTCCATCAGCATGGGGCAGTGGATCTCGGCGCTTTCCGGGAATCAGATTACCGCCGCCCTGATCAGCATCAGCGCCATGTTGCTGTTCATCCTGGTGTTTGATGCGATCGCAGGGGCCATGAGGGGTTTCTTCAGTGATCTGCTTCGCTATTTCAGTCTCAGCTCTCATTTCAACTCATTTGCCCGAGGTGTGCTCGATTCAAGGGATTTGAGCTTTTTTATCCTGATGACCATGCTGTTTTTATACCTGAATGCCAGATCCCTGCTGTTGAAAAAGTGGAGCTGATGAAACAGATGAACTATAGAACCTATCTTCGAGTTTCCCTGATTCTCAGCCTTGGGATATTTTTTACCCTGGCGCTTATTTCGAGCGAGGTCTACGGCAGGCTGGACATGAGCCGGGACAAGGCTTTCAGCATCAGCGATTTTTCCCGGGATCTCATCGAGGATCTCGATGCGCCGCTCACCATCAGCTATTATCTCTCCGGTCGTCTGGAACGCAGGGTTCCGGCCATTGCCGAAATCCGCGATCTGCTCTATGAGTACCGACGGATTTCATCGGGGAACATCAGTATCGAGTTCATCGATCCCGATGAGGATGCTTCCGCCGACCCGACCGCTTACGGCATCACCCCCCGGGAACTCCAGGTGGTCGAAAATAACGAACAGACCTTCGCCATGGTATACAGCGGGATCGCCGTCAGCTACCTCGACGGGCTGGAGGTTATCCCGATAATCGTGGACTCTTCATCCCTGGAGTACGAGCTCAGCACCCGAATTCTCGCGCTGAGCGGCGGTGGCTACCAATCAGTCGGGTTTGTCCTGGGCAGCAGTGATGAGGATTTTTCCCGATACGGCAGCCTGATTCAGTTTCTCAGTCAGTATTATGAAATCGTTCCGCTTCTCAGCGGAGACATTTTTCCCCCTGATCTGGACACGGCCCTGGTAATGGGTGTGAGCGCGCTGACCGACGGCGATCTGTACCAGCTGGAGCAGATGCTGCTTGAAGGCCGTGGGGTCCTGTTTGCCGCAGACCGGATCGGCGTGGACCTGGAACAGAATTTATCCCCCCGGGAAATCAGAGGAGTACCGGCATTCTCATTCCTGGAGCACCACGGTATTTCGATAGAACCCGCCTGGGTTCTCGACGGGTCAAATCAGGTGATTCCGGTTCAGCAGCAGCAGGGTCAGGTGCTGGTAAACAGCTTCCAGGCATACCCCCAATGGCCCCGGATAATTGCCTCTGGCGTAGATCAGCAACATCCGCTTACCGCCCGCTTTTCCGGCCTCGATCTGTTCTGGGCGAGCCCCCTGACGATCCGCCCTGATTTGATCGACAACGGTGCGCGGGTGCTGATAAGAAGCAGCTCCGATTCGGTTCTCGATCGTAATTTTTCCACCGATCCGGCGGCGGGACAAACCCGGCTGCTCCAGAGCATGGAAGCCCAAGGCAGCTTCCCTCTGCTTATCAGTTACGAAGGACCTCTTTCGGCATACTATGAAGATGCACCAGCTGAACTGGGTTCCCTCGCTTTTTCCGATGCCCGACAATCCGCTGCTTCGTCCCGGCTTCTGGTCATCGGAGATAGCGATTTTCCCACGGATCTCTTCCAGATCAACAATTCGACCTACAATATTACGTTTATGCAGGGAGTATTAGAGTATTTAGGAGGGGAGGAAGCCCTTCTTGATCTGAGAACCCGGGGACAGCGGAACACCCGCCTGGACGCCCTGGATAATCAGATGGCGAGAAACTCGGTGCTCGCCTTCGGGGAATTCGTATCACTGATCCTCATTCCCGGGGCGGTAATCGCTTTTGCACTGACCAGATATTTACTTCGCCGTCGGGCTTCCCGGAAGCCGGGTGCGGTGTTCGGCAAGAAAGAGCCAGGGGAATCGCAGGATGAATAGCACTCGATTTCGGCGAAGACTTCAAATCCAGGCAACGGCCCTCCTGGTGCTCCTTGCGGTGTTTATCGGTCTCAGGATTGCCGAAGGTTCCCGCAGTTCGGGGTATCAGGGGAGGTTGAGCGAATATATCGATCCTGAGATCAATTTCCGGCAGCTGGTGTTGCGTTCCGGCGGACGCGAAATCAACTTTATCAGGGATGGGGATCGTTGGCTGGTTTCCCGGGACGGGCTGATCGGAATCGCCAGGGAGCCTCGGGTAGCCGAATTTCTGGACACCCTGTTCGGTATTGAATTCAACCGGCTTGTGAGCAGCCGGGGAAGCGGAGAGGAGATCTTCGGTCTGACGGCTGCGACTTCATCGAGAATCGAGTTTTACGATCCTCAGGGCCGCCTGCTTACCGGACTTGACCTGGGCGCAGTCGCCAGCGGAGCCAGTGAAAGATACCTGGCCATAGACGGCTGGGAGGAAATTTTCGCCATACCGACATCCCTGGGTTTTTATATCAATCAAAGCCTGGCGTACTGGCGGGAATTGAGGGTCTGGAATGCTGATTCTCTTATCCCCCAGGATATTATCCCGTTTACCCGGGAGTATCCCGCCGGGTTGGTCCAGAATTGTCAGCGGGGTGCGTCCGGAACCTGGTCCGATGGCAACGTCCAGGCGCCC
>CAWZYW010000312.1:0-3941 GCA_963966255.1 uncultured Salinispira sp.
ACTCATATGCATTCGCCACACCTTCATAAACATTTTTTCGTAAACGACACCACGACCACCGAGAACTACACAGAGTAGAACGTCAGCATCTTCACATGTATATAAGAGACAGGTGAAATGCCCCCCATGGGAAAGGTCTTCAGTGCGCTCATGCCTGAACCCCCTCTTTTTCTTCCTTTTTCTTCGGCGGCTTGACCTCAAAGGTCGCCTGTATGGCCCCGGTGGGGCAGACCGGGATGCACTTGCCGCACATGATGCATTTTTCCGGATCGATGTAGGCCAGATTGTTTTCCATGGAAATAGCCTGGATTTTTTCCGGACAGGTTTTAACGCAGATACCGCATCCGATACAGGATACCGAGCAGTGCTTTTTCGCCTGGGCGCCTTTTTCCTGACTCTGGCAGTTCACCCAGACACGCCGTTCTTTGCGTCCCACCGGCCGCAGTTCGAAGAGATTTCGCGGGCAGGCCACCACGCAGGCGTTACAGGCGGTGCATTTCTCCGGATCGACTTCGGGCAGCCCGGTTTCCGGATTCATGTGAAGGGCGTCGAATTCGCAGACCACTTCGCAGTCTCCCTGGCCGAGACAGCCGAAGGGGCAGCCGGACTCGCCGGCGTGGAGCATGGCCTGGATGCTGCAGCTGGAAGGGCCGTCATACCTGGACTTGGCCGGCGCGGCGTCGCAGCTGCCGCCGCAACGGAGAACCGCGACTTTTTCATCGATGGTTCCGGCTTCCAGTCCGAAGTAGGAACTGATCTCCTCCATGGTGCTGGGGCCGCCGGGGGGGCAGCTCAGGTGTGAAATGTCCCCTTCTTCTGAAGCCTTCACCAGTGCTTCGGCCATCCCGGGACATCCGGGAAAACCGCAGGCACCGCAGTTGATCCCCGGCAGAAGGTTCTCCACCTCCTTGACCCGCGGATCTTCCTTCACATGGAAGCGACGGGCCACGACATACAGCAGAACCGCGAATAACGCGGCGATTCCGCCGAGGCTGATTAGTGAGTAAGCTATGGTCATACAACACCCCTCAGGTGATGGTTTCTGGTCTTGCAGCTCTTACGGCTTTACGACTCGTATTGAAGATCGCAGTTTTCTGCGACCGAATCGGCGGGAAGGGTGGCGGTAAAACTGATGCGGGCCCGGATGGCCTTGCGGAACAGGCTCAGAACCCCGTAATACGAGGCGATCCCTCCCAGGGCCAGCACGGCAAGCAGTTCTTCCGACATACCCCGGGATTCAAGCGACAGGATGAGGGTAAACACCAGCGCCAGCGGAAGCACGAATGAGAGCAGCACGGACAAAAGGCCGTCGGCGCTGCGCATGCTCAGATCCACGGCGGAACCGACAGTCACGCCGTCAGCCGCATAGGCTTCGACGAGGCGGCCGGTATTGCCTCCGAGGGTCTTGCTGGAACATCCGCCTTGAAGATGACAACTTCCGCAGGCAGAATTCTGATATATACGTACATGGGCCACATCGCCCTCGAAAGACTCAACAATTCCCCGCTGGGTAACTGTATGAGCATCCGCAGAGGAATGCTGGCCGGGTAATCGCTGTGGCATGTAAATCCCCGAATAGTCCCGGTATGATTCTGGTACGCGGCCATTATACACTAGGGTTTCATTCTGAACAACATTCAACAGTCAATATATTGAACCCACGGGGAAGAATCCGGCGAACTTATCCGCAGCGGTATTCGAGCAGCCCCGAGGCGTGCGCCGGAATGCGAATGCCGCAATCTTCGATGGTTCCGTTGCCGATATGCCACCGGAATGGACAGCGGCAGGGCAGTTCCCGGTCGATGTTCAGGACCAGATCCTCCCGATCCAAATTCACTATGATCAGAATTCCCCGGTCGCCGTCCTCCAGGGCGTAAGCAAGGCTTTTCTGGCTACCGGTCTCCAAAATACGGGTCCGGGACTGAATTTCCCCGTGATCTCCCAGATGCAGCAGGGGCTCGGTGCGCCTGAAGGTCAGGACGCTTCGCAGGTGGTCGAGGATTTCTCCATACCCATTCTCAAGCCTCCAGTCGATGGCATTGATCGCATCGCTTGAATTGTAGGAGTTGTGAACGAATCGGCCGACGGTCTCATGGGGACTGTCGGTAAGATTGGGCTTGGAGCGGCCCCGCTCCTGGCCCGCGTGGATAAACACCACTCCCTGGCTGGTTCCCAACAGCAGATTCGCCGCCTTGATCCGTGCGATCAGTTCCCGGCGCCCCTCTTCCCGGTCGGCATCGATACCGGCGTTGTGGGCGATGGAATCTCGGAGGGTCAATCCGTCATGACAGACCAGGTAGTTCACCACCACCCGGGGAGAGAAGGCGCGGAAGTAATGCTGGGGATTGCCCAGCAGGTTCTGCAACAGTCGGTTTTTATCGACTTCCAGGCCGCTGATAAAGCCCGCGGTAGCCTCGTTGAGCCCCCCGCCCTTCATAAGATCCCGCAGCTCATCGGAAAACATGGCCACCCTGATGTCATCAGCGGCCCGGTCCTGATCCATGCCGGCGGTACCGGAGGGTCCGTTGTACATTCGCCAACCCTCGCCGAGCATAACCACATCCGGTCGGATATCCCTCAGCATTGCGTCGGCTTCGAGGATCGTTTTATCGTCGATCAATCCCATCAGGTCGAAACGGAAGCCGTCGACGTTGAATTCCTCCAGAAAATAGCGCAGGCTGTCGTGGATCAGCCGCCGGGCCATGGGCCTCTGGCTGGCGAAATCGTTGCCGCATCCGGAATTCGAGGTGAACTCCCCCGTCTCATCCCGGCGGAACCAGTAACCCGGACAGGAGGCCTCCAGGGTATGGGTCCGGGCCATGTGGTTGTACACCACGTCCAGAATTATTCCCAGGCCCCTGGCATGGGCTTCCCGGATCAGGGTCTTGAGCTCCCTGATTCTCGACAGGGGATCGAAGGGATCGGTGGAAAACCACCCCTCTGGCACGAAGTAGCTCAGGGGATCGTAGCCCCAGTTGTAATTGTTGCCGCCGCCGGTCCCGACTTCAAAATCACGTTGGGTTTCATCGGCGGAGTAGGCCTTCATCACCGGCAGCAGCTGAATGTGCGTCACCCCCAGGGATGCGATGTAATCGAGCTTCTCCGCCATGCCGAGATAGGTCCCCTGCAGCGCAGGGGCCACCCCGGAATCCGGATGAATGCTCATGTCCCGTACCATGGCCTCGTATATCACGATGTTGCCCGGCGCACCGGAACCGGCAGCCCCGTTCCCGGTGGGGCGCTGCAGTCCTTCCCAGCCGCCGGCCGGTTCAAGATCGGCGTCGGGAGGCACGGGCACCGACCAGGCGTGAAGCTCACCAAGGGCGGCCTCGACGGCGGCTCCGGGGAACGGCGCGAAGGCCCGGGCGTAGGGATCAGCTAAAATATGACGGCGGCCGTCCCGATGTATCCGGTAGCGGTATACGGTGTTCAGGGGCTCGCTTTTAAGCTCCAGTTCGGCGGACCAGCAGCCGCTTCGGGGGTCGCAGCTCAGTTCGGCGCCGGTCCTGAGGCTTGGTGGATTCAGATAGTCGTCGGTAAGATCGGCGGCATCGGCCAGTTCAAGAGCCACCCCGTCGGCACCCGGGGCCCAGAGACGGAAAATCGCCCGATACACTGAGGGCTTGCTCCCAGCGTCTGCCGCAGCCGGGGCGGCGCGGAGTTCGCAACCCAGGGGACCGTGATAGACCGGAGCTTCGTCCGGCGTGAAAGATTTTTTCATGTTCATGACCAGCCTTTGCGGCGGGCCCGGGCCTGGGGTTCCGGGGGGGAGGGTTTTTTTGGGGGGGGGGTGGCCCCCCCCCCCCCCCCCCGGGGGGGGGCGCGGGGCCAGGCGGCCGCCCCCCCGTCCTCTTTTTCCTTCTCCTATTTTTGCCGGGGGGTGTCGGGTCGGCGTCCTCTCGGCTTCGGGCTGCCCGGCGGAGGAGGAGGGTGAGGCGGAG
>CAWZYW010000313.1:0-3916 GCA_963966255.1 uncultured Salinispira sp.
GCCATGACCTGGGCCGACGGAAGCTTCAGTTACCGATCCATCATCGATGAGAAGCGGGGATCAATGGCCAACCGCACGCCGATACTCAACGGCAGCGAGAAGCTTCCTCCCCCTGAACGCCTGCAGGATTTTATGCGCCACGCCCGCACCCTCGAGCCCGAGGCTTTGAAGTACATCGAGGATGTACTGGTTGCCAGGGCCGGGCTTCCCAAACGATTTGAACATCAGGAGTAATATCCATGCATATACTCGCGGTAAACGACGACGGTATCGATTCGCCGGGCATTGAGCTGCTGGCCCGGATCATGGGGGAGCACGGTCGGGTTTCGGTGGTGGCTCCCCACAGCGAACAGAGCGCCATCGGCCACGGCATCACCATTCACGAACCCATCAGGCTTCATCACCGTGAGGATCTGTTTCCAGGAATCGACAGCTGGAGCCTGGAAGCGAAGCCCGCCGATTGCGTAAAATTCGCCTTGTACGCTCTGAATCTTGATATCGATCTTGTAGTTTCGGGAGTGAATAACGGACCGAACCTGGGAACGGACATTACCTACTCCGGTACCCTCGCCGGCGCCTCCGAAGGGGTGATCTGCGGAATCCCCGCCATCGCGGTATCGACGGATTTCGACCGGCTGGAAATTGTCAGAAACGAACTGCCGGAGCTGATCCGCCGGGTATTACAGGCGGATGTGCTCAATCCCGACATTGTGTTGAATATAAATTTCCCCCGGAAGGACTATGAAGTCAGCAAAGGACTTCGGATAACCCGGATGGGGTATCGGCCGTTTCTCCACGATTTCGTAGAAGAAAACGGCGTATACTGGTCCCGGGGAGACTGGGACGCGGCGGAAAACGCCGAAGGCAGCGATGTATGGGCCTGGGAACAGGGATATGTTTCTCTCACCCCGATCCAGATCAATCGCACCGATGAACGATACCACCGCGTG
This sequence comes from uncultured Salinispira sp., assembly GCA_963966255.1. GTDB lineage: Bacteria > Spirochaetota > Spirochaetia > DSM-27196 > Salinispiraceae > Salinispira. Next base: position 951 of record CAWZYW010000313.1, read on the forward strand.
CTCAGCGGTAAAATGGATCAGCTGAACATCTGATCCGAAGGAAAAACTCATGATAACCCGAACCCGCCGACTTGGGACTCTCCGCCGCATCTTGATCGCCGCAATGATCGCATCCCTGCTGCTCCTCTCCGGCTGCGCATCGCTAGACGATTTGCTCAGAGGCGCCATGCCCCGGGCCAGCGTGGAGCGGGTGGAGTTCGCCGGAATCGATTTCCGTCAGATTGAGGTCCTTTTTACCGTCAGGATCGACAATCCCAATCCCATCGGCGTGCGCCTGTCGGGACTGGATTACCGGCTATTCCTTGAGGGAAGCGATTTCCTCTCCGGAGATCTTAGCCAGGGAATCGAATTAGCCGCCGGGGGATCCAGTCTGGTTCAGATACCGGTTTCAATGAGCTACCAGGCCATTTTCGACGCCGTGCAGATTCCGCGGGATCAGACCGAAATCGGCTATCAGCTCGACCTGGGGCTCTTCTTCGAAATTCCCGGCCTCGGCCGTCAGCGCCTGCCCCTGACCCATCGCGGGGAACTGCCGATCCTGCGCATCCCAGCCGTATCCCTGAAGGAATTGCGCCTGGAGAATATCAGTCTGAGATCAATTGATCTGGAATTGGTCTTCGCCGTTGAAAACCCCAACGGGGCGACCTTAAACCTCAAAGCCTTCCGCTACGATCTGAGCATCAACGGCAGAAGCTGGCTGTCCGCCGCGGCCCTGCCGGCGCGGAACCTTGCCGGCCGCGGAGCCCAGGAAATCAGGGTACCTATATCGCTGAATATCCTCGAGGTGGGTCAGTCGGTGGTGACCCTCCTGAGATCGAATGCACGAAGCCTGTCATACCGTCTGAATGTGGATGCCCTGCTGGGAACCGATATACCGGCGTTCCGGGATTTTCCCTGGCAGGTCAGCCTGGGCGGCGATGTGCCTCTCTTTAAATAGTCGAGACAGGCCTGGCGCTGAGATGGGCCCGGGTGGCCGGACTATGGCGAGTCCGGACCCTCGAGGCTTTGATCGAATTCCATCAGCATCGAACCCAGCTCATCGCGCTGCTCCCTCAGGGGCGGCATTATGGACTGTATGGCCGATCGGCTGATTCCGGTCTGGGGATCGGTCTGCCTGAGTCTGAGGCTAGGGTCTCCCAGAATCACCATGCCCAGGAACCACTCATCGTCGAACACCCCGAAGGCGTTATACCAGCCGATAAACGCCTCCCCCCAGCTGTTTCCCACGCTGAGCTCCCGGTGAAATTCCATGGGGTAGTAATTGCCCCCGACCTTGGTTGAACCGGTAATCGCCAGGGTCAGGTCTGTGCTGGTCAGGTAGCTCATACCGATATTCGGCTGGGTGAAGCGGACGCCTTTGCAGTTGAACATGTTCATAAAGCGCCCCTGGATCTGGTTATCCAGTTCGTAGTAGGCCAGGGTGTCGTATTCGCTGTAGGCATTGAAGTAGAGGGCCGTCGGGTTCGCATGGATCCACTGGTACACGTAGTCGGCCCCCGAGCGGGACAGGTGTTCAAGATAGGCCATGCGGCTGGTGTCCTCGTCATCCTGACTGATGGTGATATCGGTGTAGATATTGTTCAGCCCGAAAACCGATGAGCGGTAGAAATAGTGCCAGTCATTGTCCTTGAAAATGTACGCGCCAGCCAGATCCGGCGACTGACCGGACCGGTACTCCTCCAGCTTCCTGAAATAGCGGTTTATTTCATCGGGAGTTCCCTGCAGGCGGCCGACGGCCAGCTCCAGTTCCAGTGCTCCGTGTGCGTCGTAATAGCCGTCGCCGTCTGAATCGGTCCATACGGAGTCGGGGTCCATATAGTAGACATCGACGGGAAAATACTCCCATTCTCCGAACGCCCGCTGTTCGTACCAGACCGCCGGAATCTCCCCGATAAAAAAAGCCGAATCCACGCTCCCGGCATATTGCCGCAGTATGGCCCGGACCGCCTCGGGTTCTTCAGCCGCGTCTACTAATTCCAGGTATCCCGCTCCGCCGGTCTGCCCAAGCCAATCCAGGTGTTGGTCAATGGCGGCGCCGCTCTGGGCGTACAGTTCCGATTCCACCACTAAAAGGCTTCGGTCCTCCGGAATGAAGCTCGGGGGATCCAGAATCAAAAGCGAGCATGAACTCAGGGCGAGGATCAATGGGATGGTAATTGTTATCAGCGACTTGAAACGCACTGGATAAGTATAATTCCCGCCGGCCCAAATGGAAAGTGCTGTGAATTTGTCTTAATCGTCGGTTCGGGGGTATAATCGCTAAGCGGAGGCATTATGAGACGACCTTTGAGCATCAGATTGTTGAGCATCGCATTCCTATTCGCTCCCCTGGCCGTGCTGTTTTTCAATGCGATGATCAGCATGGTCCCTCTCTACGGGCCGGGAAATGTCTGGCTGCGCCTGGCTCTGGCGGATCGTCTGATTCTCCTGATGTATCCTCTGACGGCGATTGCCATTTATCTGGTCCGCCCCTGGGGCTGGTGGTTTATGTTATTCAGCGCCACGGTTCTGGTGGCCTATAATGTGCTGGCATACTTCCAGAGCTCGTTCGCTTCGCTGGTCACTATGGTCGGAATGAATCTGGCTTTGTTCCTGGTTGCTGCCCTGTTTTTCCGTAAGCATATCATTGCTCCGTATTTCAATCCTAACCTCCGCTGGTGGGAACAGAAGCCCCGTTTCGACGACAGCACCTATGCGAAGATCGTTAATGACGGGAGCATGCTGCTCATTGATAATATCTCACGGGGAGGGTGCTTCCTGATTGCCAGGGAAGAACTGTCATCCCAACGAAATCTCTTCGTCGAAATTGTCCATGGCCGCTTTCACATCCGGCTTATGGCAGACGTGGTCCGCCACGAGCGCCATGAGAACGGAGTCATCGGCTACGGCCTCATGTTCACCAAGATCACCGATCCCCAGGCCGCAGGTCTGGAGGAGTTCCTGTCGACCCTCAGGATGGTCAGCGA